>NZ_DBHHEV010000018.1:0-15442 GCF_057238965.1 Peptidiphaga sp. | reverse complement strand
GTAGAGGCCTCGAGCGTCGACTGACGATCTCAAGGTTGATCGAGAATGTCGACGGCGAACAGAGGCCGTTGCCACGAAAACATTGACGTGGCTGTGAATAAAAGCCGCAGTTGAGCGGCATCGCTCTGAAAAGAGCCAATGGGGTCCGGGTCTGGTCCGGACCCCATTTTTATTTTAGGAGCCTTTTGTCGGTGGGCTTGGGGCGGCGGATTCATGGGGCGGTCTTGTGGGTTTGAGCGGCGTTTTGTCGGCGGCGTCTTGGGGCTGGCTGGTTTGGGCGATGCTTTGCCTGCGCCGTCTTGGGTCTGGCTGGTTTGAGCCGTGCTCCGGCGCTTCGGGCGCGGGCTCGTTTGCTTATGAATCGGTTTGCCGATGGACCGGAGCCGTTGGGGCCGGTTGTGCCGGAGAGTCGGATGTGCTTTAACGCCGGCTTGCGCCACGCGTACCGCGATGGGTTGTGTCGGAAAGGCGGGGATGTGCTGGCGATATGGTTTGTAGACGGTTGCCGATAAATTCATTCTTAAAATTTAATCTTTACCTTATATTTAGAGGAAAAATATTCGAACAAAAAATTGACATAACACTTCTTAAGTTCTATAATGAAAGTGAAAGATGAGAGCCTGAGGTTGAAGGAGGCCGTTGACATGAGCGCCGACGTCGGCATTCTTGACGTTGCGTCCGCTCGGAGCGGAGCGCATGCGTCGACCTTCAGCTTGCTCAACGGGAGGGAAGGGCGGATTCCGGTTGCCGGAGAGGGGCGCGGATTTGGCGAGTGCCTTGCGGAGTTGGAAACGCTTGTCTCCGAGTTGGGAGAGAAGGACGTCTTCGGATTGTCCGACGAGCAGCTTCTGTCAGGTGCGCAGGCTCTGGCCAAACTCGCCTCTCGTTTAGGCGCTGTGCGCGGGCGGATGCTCGTAGCCATCGACGAGAGGCGCAGCTGGCGGTCTTCGGGGGTGCGTACGCTCATTCAATGGAACGAGAGGTCCTCTGGCCAGTCGCCGAAGGCCGCCACAAGGGAAATCAAACGGGCCCGCGCCTTGGAAGAAGATTTGCCTGTCCTGTCGAGAGCGCTTAAAACCGGTGAGATTTTTGCCGAGCACGTCGACGTCGTCCGCAAGGTCTTTTCCACCCCGATCTTGAAAAAGGCCGTGAACGGCGAAGGAGTTCAAAAAGAGTTCGTTTCCTGGGCGAAACGTTGCGGGGCACGGGAATTCGAACGGCGGGTCAGAGCCCGCGCTTTGAGGGACGATCCCGCTTTGGGCGTTGAGCTTGAAAAGTCGGAGGTGAAAGACGAGCGGGTCGCTTTCGCGCCCGAGGGACTCGGCATGCGCGTCACCGGGTGGCTTTCAAGCGAGACGTCTGCAATCCTGGACACCGCGTTGAGTGCTCTAATGGGGCGCAAAAGCGTGGACGATGCGAGAACCCTGCCTCAGCGTCGTGCGAGCGCCTTGATTGAGCTGGCGAGCCTCAAACTGGACGAGGGCAGCCTGGGCAGAGGCGCAAGAATTCGCCCGCACCTGTCCGTTCACGTGCCTTTGGCGACGCTTGTGGGGGCGGAAAGGGCCGCTCGACCGTGCGCGTCGTTGGACGTCGGCCTTTCCTCAGACGAGCGTGGCGACCAGAACTGGGACGCCGCCGAGAAGAGGCCCGTCGGCGAAATCGGAGAGCGGCCTGATTCTTCGCGCTCCGAGCTTGAAACCGGATCGTTCAAAGAAGAAGTCGAGTTGCTCGAAGGGCGAATCCGATCGTTCGAAGAAAAGCGGCAAACGGCAGGGCGAAAACTCGATGGACATTGCGAGGCCGGCGGCGGGCAGGGACGCATCGGCCGCTGCCTCGATCAGGTTCGCGAAGAAAGCCGGGAGCTTGGAAAGCTTCTGGCGGTGATGCCCGCCGCCGTGGACCTAACCGCTTTGAAGGGGATTGAACCGGCGACGCTAGACGATGGTTCGGCTTTGTCGATGACCCAGTTGGCGCGATTGATGTGTGACTCGTCGGTCTCCCGCGTCGTGTTTTCGTCAAGCGGCGAAGTGATGGACGTCGGACGCGAAAAACGTCTGTTCACACCTGCGCAGGCCAGAGCCGTCGTCGCCAGGGATCGGACATGCCGTTATCCGGGGTGTTCCGATACGATTGCCCACGGGCAGATTCATCACGCTTTGCCTTGGCAAGCGGGAGGCCGCACAGATCTCGCCAACGCCGTTCTGCTGTGCTGGCATCACCACAGCCTCGTTCATCGTGAGATGGTCACGATCTTTCACCACGACGGAGGGTTTCTGTTCAGCGGAAAAGACGGGGCGGTGATAGGCGTGCGTCGCAACGGAACATGAACGGAAAACGTGAACGGAATATGTCGGCGGCAATTTTGATGGGCAGGCTTGGCGTGTGGGATACGTCCCGGCGGAGGGGCTGAGCGTGCCGTGGCGGGCGGGGTTAAGATCGTCCCTATGAGTACACTGCCTCCCGAACCGCCGCGCGGTCCAGAAAGCCCGGAGACCGCGGGTTCCCCAAGCGTCGATGTCCTCGAACGCGAACAGGAGCAGCACAGCCCCGGCGACGACGAGCGCTATGCGCACTACGTCCGCAAAGAAAAGATCACCGAATCGGCCCTGTCCGGCCATCCGGTGGTGGCACTGTGCGGGAAAGTGTGGACACCCTCCCGCGATCCCGAGAGGTACCCCGTGTGCCCGACATGCAAGGCCATTCGCGACGAGCTCGGCAAGCAGGGCTCCTCGTGGCCCTTCGGCCCCGACGTCCCAGGGAACGGGAAGTGAGCAGCCTGAGCAGCCACCCACTCCCGAAAACCGCTTCCGTCCACGCCGCAGAGACCCTCTCGCCCGCCTTCCCGCAACGCGCGGCTTGGGGCACGGCGTCGTCCCTGCGGGCATGGCAGGCCGAGGCGCTCCAGGCGTACATGGCAAGCCAGCCGCAGGACTTCCTCGCAGTGGCGACGCCCGGAGCGGGGAAGACGACCTTCGCCCTGCGCATCGCGACAGAGCTCATGGCAAAGGGAGCTGTCCGACGGGTCACCGTCGTGTGCCCCACCGAGCATCTGAAAACGCAGTGGTCGGAGTCGGCCGCGCGCGTGGGGCTCACTCTCGACCCAGACTTCACGAACGCGCAAGGCGAAGAAGGCAGCTTCTTTGACGGAGTGTGCGTCACATACGCGCAAGTCGCGGCGAATCCAGGGCTTCACAAGCGCCGCACCGCCGCTCGGCCGACCCTCGTCATCCTCGACGAGATCCACCACGGCGGCGACGCCCTCTCTTGGGGCGACGGCATACGCGAGGCCTTCCAAGGAGCGGCCCGGCGGCTCTCGCTCACAGGCACGCCCTTCAGGTCCGACGATTCGCCGATCCCGTTCGTCGAGTACGCCGACGACGGCGACGGCGTGTTCCGCTCGCGCGCCGATTACACGTACGGGTACGCCGAGGCGCTGCGCGACGGCGTCGTGCGGCCCGTCATGTTCCTCAGCTACTCGGGGCAGATGCGGTGGCAGACGAAGCAGGGCGACGTCGTCGAAGCGACCCTCGGCGAGCCTCTGACCAAAGACATGACCGGGCAGGCCTGGCGGACCGCCCTCAACCCCGCGGGCGACTGGATCCAGGCGGTCCTCGCCGCGGCCGACGAACGCCTGACCGCCGTGCGCAAATCGATTCCCGACGCCGGGGGCCTCGTCATCGCCACCGACCAGAAGGCCGCCCGCGCATACGCGGAAAGGCTGGAGGACATCAGCGGGCAGCGGCCAACCGTGGTGCTTTCCGACGACGCCGGCGCCTCCGACCGGATCGCCAAGTTCTCCGCTGGAGACGAGCGATGGATGATTGCCGTGCGCATGGTTTCCGAAGGCGTGGACGTGCCCAGGCTCGCCGTCGGAGTGTATGCGACCTCGGCCTCGACCCCGCTGTTCTTCGCTCAGGCGATCGGGCGCTTCGTGCGCGCGCGCAAGCGCGGCGAGACCGCGACGGTGTTCCTCCCCTCCGTCCCGCAGCTTCTCGGCCTAGCGGCCGAGATGGAGGTCGAACGCGACCACGCCCTGGGGGAGAAGAAGCGAGAAGACGGCTGGGACGACGAGCTTCTCGAGCGCGCCAATTCAGAAGAGCAGGCCAGCGACCAGCTTGCGTTCCCCGGCTTTGAGGCGCTGGAATCGGATGCGTCGTTTGACAGGGCGCTTTTTGACGGCGGCGAGTTCGGGCTGGGCGCCGAGGCCGGATCCGACGAGGAAGCAGATTTCCTCGGGATTCCCGGGCTTTTGGAGCCCGAGCAGGTCACCACTCTTCTGCGCAAGCGCCAGGCGGCGCAATCGGCCCAGCCGAAGAAAGCGGCGCCCGTCAGCGACCCGCGGCGGCGGCGCGAGGTGCGCAAGGAGCTGACCTCGCTCGTCTCGGCCTGGGCGCAGAAATCGGGCCAGCCGCACGCCTTCGTCCACGCCGAGCTCCGCCGAATCTGCGGCGGACCGGAGGTGGCGCGGGCCTCCGTTGAACAGATCGAATCTCGAATCGGGCAGGTGCGCCGATGGTTCGTGGGGCGGACGTAGAGCTCTCAGATCCGGCGTAAAATGCGGAAAGAAGCAGTCTTTTCGCGGGCTTTACGGGGTTCCTCGAAGTTCGCCTTCTTTGAACGGGAGCGTTGCCGAAGTTGTTTTGCCGTCGAATTCGCACGTATCGAGGAGCCTATCGACGTCCGCGTTTCTGGTTTTCACCGACGGAGCCGGTGCCCAGGAGCCGATCGATAGATTCCCCTAAGATTCGAGTGGTGCGATGAGCGCGATGCCAGTGCGGAGTGCAGACCTTCCAGAGCCGGGCCAGGTGGTTCAGGTCAGGGGCGCCGTCTGGGCGGTGACCGACGTCGTCGAACAAGGGCTTCCCCGCAGTTCCGCCGACGACGGGCAGCCTCGCCTCGATCACGTCGTCGCGCTCCAATCTCTCGACGAGGACCGCATGGGCGAAGAGCTGCGGGTGATTTGGGAGCTTGAGGTCGGGAATTCTGTGGTGCCCGATCGCGGCCTGCCTGAGAACATCGAGGCTGTAGATTTCGACAGTCCCGACACACTGGGGGCATTTGTTGACGCTGTGCGCTGGGGCGCCGTCGCTTCCGCGAAGCCTGGAGATTTCCAGTCGCCCTTCCGTTCTGGGGCCACCCTGGAACCTTATCAGCTGGAGCCTTTGCGGCGGGCGCTCGAAGCCCCGCGCACCAACCTTCTGTTGGCCGACGACGTCGGCCTCGGCAAAACCATCGAGGCGGGTCTCGTCGTCGAGGAGCTTCTCCTGCGCCACCGGGCACGTTCGGTCATAATCGTCTGTCCGCCGAGCCTTTCCTTGAAGTGGCGCGACGAAATGCGCGAGAAATTCGGATTGGACTTCGTCATCGTCGACTCCGACCGGATGGCCCAAGACCGACGCACCTATGGTCTGGCGGCCAATCCGCTGAGACTTCATCCGCGCGTCATCGTCTCCATGGCTTGGCTGCCGGGCGTGCGCGCTCAACGGCTCCTTCGCGAGGTCCTTGCGGACGCCGGGAGGCCTCAAACCGCCCGACGCTACGCTTTCGACGTGCTTGTGGTGGACGAAGCGCACCATGTTGCGCCGGCGGCGCCGTCGGCCGTGGGCGGAGGGCGGGGCTACGCCGTCGATTCGCAGAGGACCCGCGCTTTGCGCCGACTGGCCGAAAAGTGCGAGCATCGCCTGTTCTTGTCCGCCACGCCGCACAACGGCTACACGGAGTCTTTCTCCGCTCTGCTCGAGATGATCGATCCGCGGCGCTTCGCCAGAGGAGCGCAAATCGACGAGAGGGCGCTCGGGGCTGTGACTGTGCGGCGCTTGAAATCGCAGATCGCCGACAAAGACTTTAAAAAGCGCCGGATCCTGCCGATCCCGTATATGGCGTCGCCCGATGAGGAGGAGGCTTACGCCAAGCTTGACGGGCTCTTGCGAGTCTCAGGCAGAGAACAGGGGCGCCGCCACCTCGACATCGCCGCGCTGCTGCTCAAAAAGCGATTCCTGTCCAGCCCGTGGGCTTTCGCCAAGACTCTGGAGGGATACCTCGACCAGACGCTGCCTGGCGTTGGGCTCGATGACTACGACGACTATTACACGGAGGTCATGGGTTCGGGGCAGTCCGACGAAGAGGAGGGCCTCCTCGCTCAGCCGGAGCTGGACACGCTGTTGGCGACTCGGAGGTCGGATCCGCTTAGCGCCGCCACGCGCAGTGACCTGGAGGAGCTTGCCAGCTGGGCAAACGGATACGAGTCCCGGCCCGACTCGCGACTTGATGCCCTGGTTGGCATGCTCGACGCCGTTTGCCGTCCCGACGGAAAAACGTGGACCGGCGAACGGGTGGTGGTCTTCACCGAGTATGCGGACACTCTGGAGTGGATCGTTTCCGTGTTGCGGCAGAGGGGTTACAGCGAGCGTTTGGCGGTGATCCGTGGCTCGACCTCGGCCGACGAGCGGGAAGACATCCGAGCGCGATTCAATGCCGCTCCCTCGCAGGAGGATGTGCGCGTGCTCGTGGCCACCGATGCCGCGGGGGAGGGAATCGATCTTCAAACCTATTGCCATCGCTTGGTTAATTTCGACGTTCCTTTCAACCCCTCCCGGTTGGAACAGCGGGTGGGGCGCATCGACCGTTACGGCCAGCGAGAAGAACCTGAGGTCTATTACCTCAAGCCCGACGGCAGGAACGGCCTGTACGCCGGCCACCACGATTTTCTTGAGCGACTGGCACGGAAGATCGCCTACGAAAAACGGGACCTCGGATCCGTCAACCCCCTCATTGACGAGGAAATCACGGCGCATTTTCTGGGCCGCAGCCCGCGCAAAGCCTCAGCTCGCGGACGCGATGAGAAAGCCATCGATGCCGCTCTGGCTGGAAGCGGCAAGCTTGACAGGGAGTTGACCGCTCTGGCTCGCGGCTATGAAGATCGGAAGATCGCTATGCATCTCACCCCCGAGGCGGCCAGGCGTGTGGTGGACGAGGCACTGCGCATGACCCACCAGCCGCTTCTCGAAAACGTAGGATCGGAGGACACCGACGCAGACGTGTTCTCCATTCCGGATCTCAACCGCTCCTGGCAGGATGCGCTGGTCGGCCTCGATACGCGATTGCGCCCCGGTGTGCTCAGGCATGTCACCTTCGACGAGGAAGCCGGGCGCATTCCGGGCATCGTCCATGTTCACCTCGGCCACTCGCTCATGCGCAAGGCGACTCGCATTCTCCGGGCAAACCTGTTCAGCCCGCAGTCCCAAGTCAAACGAGTGACGGCGGTGGTTCTTCCGGGCCTCGAGCACTCCTGTGCCGCCTCCATGTCGCGGCTGGTGCTCGTGGGGCGCGGAGGTCTGCGCCTGCACGAGGAAGTTTTCGTCACTGGCGTGCGACTGCGCGGAGACCGCGTCGCCGAAGGAACCCTTCTCGATGTACTCGACCGTGCCCTCGACTCGGGACGCTATCAGCTCCCGAAGGAGGCGGTGCTCGGGCGTCTCGTCGAGCTGTGGAACGACGGCGGACATTTGCGCACCCGTCTCGTAAAAGAGACCAATAATCGTGCGCTAAACCGTCAAAATGCTGTTGCGAAAGAACTTGACAAGCGGCTTGACGCGGATGTCAAGCGCGTCCACGGCATCTTCGCCGCTTTTCGAGACAATCTCAAGGACTCGTTGACGAATGCGCGTGAGGAAGAACGCGAGCGTGCGGCGATGCTTGCCCCGTGGGCGGAGGAGCAGCGATATCAGCGGGCTCAGGACATTCGCGCCATGGAGGAAAGGCTGCGAGCGCTGGATGACGAGGAGGTTCGCGAAGAGGCCGCGGTCCGTTCGCGCTACGAAGATGTGAAGCCTTACGTTTCACCTGTGGCCCTGGTGCTGGCAGTCACCGAGGAGGATGCCGAGGAATGGGAGAGACAGTCATGAACGGGAAGGCCTCTGCGAGGAAAAGTCGTGGCAAGAATCCAAGGGGGCGAGCCTCCGGGCGCGGGGCGTCAGGCGGAACCAGCGTCGCTCAGCAGCATCGCCAGTGGCTGGAACTGGTTGACACAGAGGGCCCCTTCCTGTCCGTGCCGGTTATAACCGAGGTTTACCCGCAAGGCATGCCGGCGCTGAAACGAGACCGTCGCGAGGCGCTGCGAGCCGCCAAGCCCGCCTTCGACCGCGCCTGGGACGCCTGGGACAAGAATCGCGAAGCGCTCGGCGCATACCGCGAGGCTCGGGACGCGTGGGTGTCCGCGGTGCTTGTCGAGGTTTTAGGCTGGGGCGACTCTTGGACGCAGGCGGAGGCGCGCCCGTCGCTGGCGGAGGCGTATCGCGCCGCCTCCGACGGCATCGAAGCGGTAGTGGCGACTCCCACGGGAGCGCTCATGCGCGGGGAGCAGGTCGGGGCCCTAGTGTTGGTCACCGATCCGGTCGACTCTCTGCGGGACTTGGCGAACGACGGATGGGCCACGAGTCCCATCGACCGTATGGCCGCCATGCTTCGCGCCCCTAGGTCGAACTGCTCTGTCGGCGTGGTAACCGACGGGCGCTGGTGGGCCGTGGTGAGCGCTCCGCGGGATGGAGCTGCGGCCTCCGGCGTCGTGGATTCCCAGACGTGGGTCGAAGAGCCTGCTACCCGTGACGCCTTCTGCGAGCTCCTCGGAGTGCGCCGTTTGGTGGGCGGGACCGATGAGCACAGGCTCCCTAAGCTTTTCGAGAATTCGGTTCTCGCCGCAGAGGAGATCACCGAGGCACTCGGAACGCAGGTGCGCAGCGCGGTCGAGCTCATTGTCTCAGCTCTCTCGGAGGCTTTCCTCGACGTCGGCGAGCTGCCCGCGGGATCGTTGGCTGTGGAACCCCAGGAGGTTTACGAGGCGGTCGTCACCGTGATGATGCGCGCGGTCTTCCTCCTCTTCGCCGAAGAACGCGGACTCCTGCCCACAGAATCGCTCTATACCGGCAGTTACGGCCTGGCCCCGGTCCTCGATGAGTTAGAGGCGCGCGCCCGCGACGAGGGTGAGGAATCCATGGACGGCACGAGCCTGACCTGGCACCGGCTGCTGGCTTCCTCGCGCGCCCTGCACGGCGGTGTAAACGCCGAAGACATGCGCATCCCAGCCTACGGCGGTTCGCTGTTCGATCCCGAACGCTTCCCCTTTTTGACGGCCGCTGACGCAAGCGGCAGGCTGCTGCTCACCGTCTCCGACCGGGTCATGCTCCATGTGCTGAGTTCCCTTCAAACCGCGCGCCTCAAAGGGGGATCGCGTCGCCTCTCCTTCCGGGATATCGACGTCGAACAGATCGGCTACATCTACGAGGGCCTGCTCGGCTATACCTGCGAGCGAGCGGAGGAGACGATTCTCGGACTGGTCGGCAAGGAGGGCGAGGAGCCCGAGGTGCCTTTGTCGGTCTTGGAAAGTTTTGCCGAGAAGCACAACAGAGATGTTGCGAAAGCTGTCATCGCCTGGATCAAGGAGCACCAGCCAGGAGCGAAGCCTCCTACGGCGAGCGCTTTGGCCAAGGCGCTCGCCGCCGAGGACTCTGACGCCGAGCGCGCCCTGCTCGCAATCACACGGGATGAGGGTATGCGTGGGAGACTGCGACCTTGGATCGGGATCATTCGGAAGGATCTGCGGGGCAGGCCGGTCGTCATTCAGCGGGGAGGCCTCGTGGTGACCGAGACCCCCTCGCGGCGGAACGCGGGAGCTCACTACACACCCCGGTCCTTGGCGGAGGAAGTGGTGAAATACGCTCTGGAGCCTCTCGTTTACTCGCCGGGCCCTCACGAGACTGACGATCGCACCGAGTGGAGATTGGTGTCTTCCGACCGCATTCGCAGCCTGCGCGTGGCGGACATCGCCTGCGGGTCGGGAGCCTTTCTTGTGGCGGCAGCGCGCTTCCTGGCTCGCAAACTTGTTGATGCTTGGGCGCAGGAGGGCGCGTCGGAAGCTGACCAGCCGGGTGAGGCGTTGCGCGACGCCGTGAGGCAGGTGGTTGCCTGCTGTCTTTACGGCGTGGACATCAACGAGATGGCGGTGGAAATGTGCAAGCTTTCCCTGTGGCTCGTTTCCCTCGACCGAGACAAGCCCTTTAGCTTCGTGGACAACAAGGTCTTCGTCGGCAATTCGTTGCTGGGGATCACCGATCTGGATCAGCTTGAGGCTCAGCACATTTACCCTAGAGCGGCGACGAACCGTGCCTTCGAGTTCGATCGTGCGGGGAGGTATACGAAAGAGCTTGACGTGGGCACTATTTTGGACGACGTTTCCAGACGCCGTCGTGAGCTCGCAAGCGAAGTGGATGCAAAGGATCCAGCGCGATCGACCAAAACGAAGCAGCGCCTTCAACGCGAGAATGAGAAGAGCTTGGCAACCTTGAACCGGGTGGCCGACGCCGTGGTGGCCGTGGGCCTTGATCCGGCGATTGGAGCGGAGCCGGGAAAACGGCTTAACCAAGGGTATGGGGACCTGATCGCGGCTCTCGGCCGCTCTTTCCCTGAGAATGGATTAGGTGACGACACCCTGCTCGAGGCGATCTTGGAACGCGGCCTGACGCCGACCGTGCGCACAGACTATGAGCGCTGGCGCTGCCTTCATTGGCCGCTGGCCATGCCGGAGGTTATAGAAACCGGAGGTTTCGACGCGATCATTGGCAACCCGCCTTTCCTAGGTGGTCAGAAACTGACTGGCGCCATGGGGGCGAATATCCGCGATTGGTTTATCCAAGTGCTTGCTGTAGGGCAGCGGGGGAGCGCCGATCTCATCTCTTACTTCTTCCTACGAGCGTATTCGCTGCTCAACGATCACGGAACCCTTGGCCTTGTCGCGACGAATACTGTCGCTCAGGGGGACACCCGCGAAGTTGGACTCGATCAGATGGTCAATTCCGGTTTTACTATCACTCGGGCTATCCAGTCCCGTTCGTGGCTGTCTCAGAGCGCCAACCTGGAGTTTGCTGTTGTGTGGGGAACACGCGACGTTGTTTCACCGCGAGTGATGGCGGTTTGTGACGATGCGCCAGTTCCTCGGATCAGCACGTTGCTGGAGCCATCCGGGCGTGCGGAGGGAAAACCTCAGCGTCTCGTTGAAAATCAGGGAATTGCCTTCCAAGGGTGCATTGTGCTTGGTAAGGGGTTCATCCTAGAGCCGGAAGAAGCTGCCGAATGGATTGCGGAGGATTCTCGCAACGGTGAGGTGCTTTTCCCTTACCTGAATGGAGAAGACCTTAACTCCCGTCCCGATTGTTCCCCTTCTCGCTGGGTTGTTGATTTTGGCCTACGCGAGTATCCAGAAGCAGCAGCGTACGAATTGCCTTTTTCTCGTGTTCGCAAGGATGTGAAACCTCAACGTGAAGGGGTGAAAATAGACTATCGTCGAAAATACTGGTGGCGATTCGCCGCTTGGGCTCCGGCGATGCGGAAAGCGATTGCGGACCTTGACGAGGTGCTAGTGATCGCGCTCGTTAGCAAGACAGTAATGCCAGTTCGTGTTAATACTGGCCAGGTCTTTAGTAACATGTTGGGTGTCTTCGCGACGGATTCTTACGCTCAGCAGGCGATTCTTTCGTCCTCGGTTCACCAATATTGGGCAATCGCCTATGGGTCAGGCATGCGAAATGACCCTCGCTACACGCCGTCGGATGTTTTCGAGACTTTTCCCCGCCCGGAGCCCACGGCAGAGTTGGAGAGCGTTGGACGCGTGTTGGATGCTGAGCGGCGGGAGATCATGCTGCGACGCGAGCTCGGCCTTACGAAGCTCTACAACCTCGTCAACGACTCTGAGCTGAAGGCGGGCATCGACACGGACGCAGATCGCATGCGCGCCATCCATGTGGAGCTGGATAAGGCCGTGGCCGCTGCGTACGGCTGGGAGGATCTCGACCTCACGCACGGTTTCCACAGTTACCGGAAGGTGACTCGCTGGACGGTTTCCCCGGCGGTCCGCGTCGAGATTCTCGACCGGCTTTTGGAAGAAAATCATCGCCGAGCCGCCGCTGAGGCTCTGACACAGAGCGCTCCTCGAGGCAGGCAGGGGCGCAAAGGCGCCAAGACTCCCGTTCAGGAGGAAACCCTTGACATCTAAAACCTTCCAGCCGTCCCGCTCCGAACGCCAGTCGGGACCAGCGGACTGCAAAGACGACGGATCGGACTACGTCTTAGAGGAGGAGCTTCGCGCCACTTCTGCCTCCGCTCGCGCCGGAATCGTCGAGGTGCTTAAGCGCGAGCTCATCGGCCCAGCAGAATGCGAGGAGGAGATTCTCTCCTCCTCGCCCGACCAGCGTTATTTGCTGGGCCGGATTGCGCCCACGCGCCTGACCGGCGCCCAAGACGACCTCGAGGCCGCGACGTCCACCGGCGCGCCCGTCGTCGGCGTCGAGGAAGAAACCGCGAACGTTTCCGAGGAAGACGCGGGTGAGGACGCCGACGACGAACCCGTGCGCCGCGGACTCATGATCCCGGCCTCCATGGGGCTGCGCTTCCAGGTCCCTGCCGACCCCGCCGAGCTGGAGTCCATCACCATCCACGTCAGCTGGGGCACTTACGAATCTGTCGGACGCAATGACGCTGCCGACGGTCGGGAATCCCGCACCACTCGCTACCGCCGAACTCCGCACTATCACACCGTTTCTCTGCCGTTGGCAGAGTTAACTCCCGGCCGCACTCAGGACTACGTGCTCGAAGGTTTTGTAACCCTTCGAGTCGATTCATACAGGGATGCCAGTGGACCGGGAGGACGCTATCTTGTTGAGCTAGCCCTGTGCAATGATCAGGTCACGTCTCGCCGCATCCCCGTAAACGCGTGGATGTTCCAGACCCAGATCCACGTCGATTCCGAGGGCCGGGACGTTTTCCTTCCCGTTCACGATGCTCTCATACCTCCGCCTCCCGGTTTCGAGCCGGATGTTGGCTCGGAAGAGGCCCGCCTCGAGCTCCAATATCGAGACCGTCTTGAGTTTGCCGTCGGACGCACCTGCTCGGCCGAGTGGAACGTGCATTTCGACCCCGATAAGCCAGAGCCTCGCCGGGCGTTTCAGGTCTGCACCACTTGGATGCCCACCGTCGAGACGCCTCAGACCAAGGCGGCCGACGTGCCGGGCGCTGAACTCAATATGCGGGCTTTGGCCGCAGCTGCGACCGGCCCCGCCGACGGCTCTTTCGGCCCGGACGGCTCAGATGATCCGCTTCGGCTTGGCCTGGAACCGATCGTGTCCGCTTATACGGCCTGGCTGGGGGAGCAGGAGACGTCCGTTACGACTCTGCCCGAACACCTGCGGGAAACGGCTGCCGAGGTGCTGACCGAGGCGCGGCAGGTTCGCGACCAGCTCGCAGAGGGCCTCAACCACCTCCTGGCCGACCCCGAAGCCAGGCGTTGCTTCGCCTTCATGAACCGGGTCATGGCGGACCAGCGTGTGCGGTCCCAGGTGTCCGCCGTCCGAGCTGCCGAGCCTAGCATCAGCGAGAAAGAAGCCGAAGCTCGCGTCCTGGCCGGCACCCACCCGCATCACTGGCGCGTCTTCCAGCTCGCATTCATCCTCATGCAGCTGCCGGCTCTCACTAACCCCGGGCTGCCGCGACGCTCCGGCAATCTGGCTTCCGCCCAGCTCTTGTTCTTCCCCACCGGCGGCGGCAAGACAGAGGCTTACTTGGGCTTGGCCGCGTACGCTTTCGCCATCCGCCGTCGACAGGGGCTGCTCGAGACGCCCGACGGCGCCATCGACGGCCGAGCCGGCGTCACTGTCCTCATGCGCTACACCCTGCGTCTGCTCACCTCCCAGCAGTTTCAGCGCGCAGCCACCCTCGTGTGCGCCGCCGAACTTGTGCGTCGGGAAGATACAGCAACATGGGGTGAGGAGCCCTTCCGCATCGGCCTGTGGGTCGGCACCGCCGTGTCTCCCAAGCGGGTGAGCGAAGCCGAGGACGAGCTTAAGCGCCTGCGTGAGCGCGGCGGGGCAGGAAATCGAGGCAGCGGGGCCGGGCACCGCTTTTCAGCCCTCCAGCTCGGGCACTGCCCTTGGTGCGGACGTTCTCTGACCCCTGCCGACGTCACTGTCGGCCCCGCCGCCGGGATCGCTGACCGCGTCATCCTGCGCTGCTCCGACGAACTCGGCGAGTGTCCCTTCTCAGAGGGCGGCAACGTTCCCGACGGCCTTCCGGTTCTGACAACCGACGAGGAAATCTACAGGCTTGCGCCGGCCTTCGTCATCGCCACCGTGGACAAGCTGGCCCGGCTCGCCCGGGAGGGACACGCCGCCACGCTCTTCGGACACGTCGCCCGCCGCTGCGAGCGCCACGGTTACGTCCCCCACCCGGGCCACGATTCCAGCAGCGACTATGCCGGTTGCACGCTCGGCGAGAACAGCCGTCACAAGGCAAAGGGAAAGCTTCCGGACGCCGCAGTCCGCCCAGCCACACGACTGCGACCACCGGACCTCATCATCCAGGACGAGCTCCACCTCATCACCGGGGCGTTGGGGACGACGGTCGGTTTGTTTGAGACCGCCGTCGAAACCATGTGCGCCTGGACTGCCCCCGGCGGCCGGCCCGTTCGCCCCCTTTTGGTCGCATCCTCGGCCACCGTCCGCAACGTCGCCGACCAGGTCCGCTCGCTCTACGGCCGTGATGTGACTGTCTTTCCGCCCCAGGTGCTTGATGCCTCGGACACATTCTTTTCCCGCACGGTTCCCGCCGACAAAACCCATCCGGGGCGTCTATATGTGGGTCTGTCCACCACTGGAGTGCGGTTGACTGCCGCTGAGATTCAGACGACCCAGACCCTTATGGCTGGAGCCCAGCTCCTCTTTGACCGTCTCGGGGCCGCTGCCGATCCCTATATGACGCTCGTCGGCTACTTCTCCGCCACCCGGGAACTGGCCGGCATGGCCCGTTATATACAGGACGACATTCAGACCAGCCTGACAAAGGCGGGGCGCTCGCGCCTGCCTCGCCGCCGCGGCACGGATTTCGGTGCCTTGCATCTGGGCGAGCTCACATCGCGCATCGCCTCCGCCGACATCACCGCCACTTTGGACCGCATGGCTCTCGCCTTCGACCCTGACATCGACTCTACAGCGGCGAAGGCGGCAGCGCGGGCCGCCTGGCGTGCAGGGAAGCCATCGGAGGGGCGCAATAGTGCAGCGAACCCCTACGACGTCGTCCTGGCGACCTCCATGCTCCAAGTCGGCGTCGACGTTCCCCGGCTCGGCCTGATGCTTGTCGTCGGACAGCCCAAAAACACCGCCGAATACATCCAGGCCACATCCCGCGTGGGAAGGGACCCGAACCGACCCGGGCTTGTCATCACCCTGGGCAATTGGGCCCGCCCCCGCGACCTGGCGCACTACGAGCAGTTCCGCCATTTTCACGAGACTTTCTACGCGCGCGTCGAACCGCTGACCGTCACTCCTTTTTCAGTCACGTCGATCGACCGCGGCCTCGACGGCGCTCTCGTTGCCGCCGCCCGGGTCACCCAGGCGGGCAAACG
>NZ_DBHHEV010000017.1:6369-29825 GCF_057238965.1 Peptidiphaga sp. | reverse complement strand
GTCGTACTCACTGCCGTCGGAGGCCAGGTTTCGCACATAGGCCGCAAAAGGCTGGCCGGCTTTTATCGTTGCCCACATCGCGTGGAATGCCCCGCGGGGCATCGCCGGATGTCGGATGACGTTGTGGGGCGCTCCGATCAGCTCATCGCGGCTGTAACGCGACAGTTCGACGAAGACCTTGTTCGAATGGCCTATGATTCCGCGCTCGTCGGTTGCCGAGAAGAACATCTGGTCCGCACCCACTTCGTGTGTCTCGCCTGTGACTTCTGCTTGTTCGACCTTCATCGTTCTCTCCTCATCGTGGGTATTCGCCGTGTTCGCGCTTTCTGACGCGAACATCAACCAAATTTAGAAGACTCGCCAGTTTCCAAGAAGATGCGGGTATGGGTAGCGATACCCGTCGTGTGAATCGACACATCCGCGAGAGCGCGCCGATAATCTGCGGCGCTCGAAGGCGCCGGGGGTCTCGTCTAGACTTGATGAGTCTGGAAACGAAGACGTCGGAAGGACAGTACGTGGATCTCTACGAGTACCAGGCCCGCGAACTATTCGAGGCACACGGAGTGCCCGTGTTGGCGGGGATCGTCGCATCGACTCCGCAAGAGGCGGAGTTGGCCGCCCGCGAGCTCGGCGGCGGCCTCGTCGTTGTCAAAGCGCAGGTCAAAACGGGCGGCCGAGGCAAGGCCGGGGGCGTGAAACTCGCCCGAAGCCCGCAGGAGGCCGCGGACAGGGCCGAAGAAATTCTGGGAATGGACATCAAGGGCCATGAAGTCCGCCGCGTGCTAGTCGCCTCCGGCGCGGACATCGCCCGAGAGTTCTACTTCTCGACGCTGCTCGACAGGTCCGAGCGCAGATGCCTCGCCATGTGCTCGGTCGAGGGAGGCATGGACATCGAAACCCTCGCGAAGGAACGTCCGGAGGCGCTGGCCAAGGTCGCCGTCGATCCGAACGTCGGCATCGACGAGGAGAAGGCGCGCGAGATCGTCGGCGCCGCGGGCTTCGACGCCGAGACGGGCGAGAAGGTCGTGCCCGTCCTGCTCAAGCTGTGGGACGTGTACTCGGGGGAGGACGCGACCCTCGTCGAGGTCAATCCGCTCGTTTTGACGGAGCAGGGCGAGATCGTCGCCCTCGACGGCAAGGTCACGCTCGACGACAACGCGCGGTTCCGCCACAGCGGACACGAGGCGTTCGTCGACAAGGCCGCCGAAGACCCTCTGGAGGCCAAGGCGAAGGCGCTCGGCCTCAATTACGTCAAGCTCGACGGCCAGGTGGGAGTCATCGGCAACGGCGCAGGCCTGGTCATGTCCACGCTCGACGTCGTCGCCTACGCCGGAGAGGAATACGGCGTGGGGCCGGCCAACTTTCTCGACATCGGAGGCGGAGCCGACGCGAACGTCATGTCCAACGGCCTCGACGTCATTCTGGGCGACCCGGACGTGCGTTCGGTGTTCGTCAACGTTTTCGGCGGAATCACGGCCTGCGACGAGGTCGCGAAGGGAATCGTCGCCGCCCTCGACGCGTTGGGCGAGGCAGCCTCCAAGCCGATCGTCGTGCGCCTCGACGGCAATGCGGTCGCCGAAGGCCGCGCGATCCTCGCCGAAGCGAACCACCCCCTCGTCACCCTTGTCGACACGATGGACGGAGCGGCGGCCAAAGCAGCCCAGCTGGCCGCCGGGTCGGCCGCGAAACAGTCGGACGCGAAGTAAGGAGCAGGCTCAATGTCCATCTTCCTCGATAGGAATTCGAAAGTCATCGTCCAGGGAATGACGGGCTCCGAAGGGCGCAAGCACACGCGCCGGATGCTCGGCGCGGGCACGAACGTCGTCGGCGGGGTCAACCCCCGCAAGGCGGGGGCCTCCGTGGAATTCGACGTCGCCCCCATCGGCCCGGGGGCACAAGAGCGCCGGGCCGGCGCCGTTTCCGTCCCCGTTGTCGGATCCGTCGCCGGGGCGACGGGGGCCGCGGGCGCGAGCGTCTCCGTCGTCTTCGTTCCGCCTGCGCACACTTTGGGCGCCGTCATCGAAGCCGTCGACGCCGGACTCGACCTTGTCGTCGTCATTACCGAGGGCGTGCCGGTGAAGGACGCGACGGAGTTCTACGCGTACGCCGCCGAGCGCGGCGTCAGGCTCATTGGACCGAATTGCCCCGGGATCATCTCGCCCGGCCAGTCGAACGTCGGCATCACCCCTCCCGACATCACGGGGCCCGGGCGCGTCGGCCTCGTGTCGAAATCGGGCACGTTGACCTACCAGCTCATGTACGAGCTTGCCGACCTCGGGTTCACGACGTGCATCGGCATCGGCGGCGACCCCGTCATCGGCACCACTCACATCGACGCCATCAAAGCCTTCGAGGCCGACCCCGACACGGAGCTCATCGTCATGATCGGCGAGATCGGGGGCGACGCCGAAGAGCGCGCCGCCGCGTACATCGCCGAGCACGTGACGAAGCCCGTCGTCGCATACGTCGCTGGTTTCACCGCGCCCGAGGGAAAGACGATGGGGCATGCGGGGGCCATCGTCTCCGGCTCGTCCGGAACGGCCGCGGCCAAGAAGGAAGCCTTGGAGGCCGTCGGCGTGCGCGTGGGCAAGACGCCCAGTCAAACGGCTGCGATTGCCCGCGAAATCCTGGGGGTCTGAGGTCTCAGCGCCGGGGGCGGCGCCGGCGCTTCAGGAGCCGTCGGGAGTGCGCGCGGCGCTCCTTGACGCGGCGTCCACGTAGCCGCAGGCGTGAATCCCCGATTCGCGCCGCGAGGCCGAATGGGTCTCCAGTTGGAACGTGGAATGGCGGATCGCAACGTCGAAGTGCTCGGCCACGCACGTTCTCAGATCTTCGAGTATCGCCACCGCGTGCCCGTCCTGGAAGCAATCGTCGCCGACGACAACGTGCGCGGAGATGACTGGCAGGCCTGTGGCGACCGTCGAGGCGTGAAGATCGTGCACGCCCAGGACGTGGTCGAGGCCGAGCATGTGCCTGCGGACCTCGTCCAGGTCCAAGCCGCGAGGGGTGGTCTCCATGAGGATCGCCCCGGCTTCCCCGATGAGCTTGACGGCACGCGGGAGGATGAGGGCGGCGATGAACAGGCCGGCCACGGCGTCGGCGCGCTGCCATCCTGTGGTCGCGATGACGACCGCCGCGACTATGACGCTCAGAGAGCCCAGCGCGTCGTTGGCCACCTCTAGGAAGGCCGCGCGCATGTTGAGGTTGGACCGCCGGGCCGAAGCCAACGCCAGCATCGAGGCGGCGTTGCCGACGAGGCCGACGAGGCCGAAGACGATGAGCGTCTTCGACGGCATGTCGGGAGGTTTGCGAAGCCTGCCGACGGCTTCGACTACGACGTAGACTCCGACTCCGGCCAGCACAGCCGCCTGCGCCAGCGCGGCGAGGACTTCGGCTCGCCGATACCCCCACGTGCGCTTGGACGACGGCGGCCGCCGCACGAGCGTCGCGGCTACGAGCGCCATGAGAAGCCCCGAGGCGTCGATGACCATGTGCACCGTGTCGGTCAGCAGCGCGAGGCTGCCCGTGAGGGCGGCGCCGATCGCCTGGGCGAGGAGGATTGTCGCGGTGATGGCAAAGGCGACTGCGATTTTGCCCCGCGTGTCCGGCGATTGGGCGTCCGGCGTCTGCCCGCCCGGCGAATCGGACGGGGCGAAGGGCGAGCCGTGCGCGTGGTCGTGCGGCGCCATCGTCACCGCCCTCCGTCGTCCCAGTGGCGAATCACTTTGCGCAGAAGGACGCCGAAGGTCAATCCCGTCGCCGCGAGGTACGTCCCGTAGAACCTCCGGGCCGTCCGGCCGAGCGGGACCTCGAGAACGCGGATCCCCGCGGTGAAGGCGAACATCCGCGCCGCGCGCTCCCCGGCGGCGTGGAGGAGGACGGGGCCCGCAGACATGCCGCGCCGGCCCGATTCGGCCGCGAAGAGCTTGACCGGGATGCCCGTGAGCGCCTGTTTCCAGTAGCCGGATGCGCCTTTGTCGAGGTATTCCGACGTCGCGCGCTCCATTCCTGGGCGGGTCCACGGCGCGGGCGGGCGCGCTCCCGCGCGGGTGAGCGCGTGGGTGAGCGCGACCCCGGCGACCGACCCCGCAACGACCGCCGTCGCACGCCTGAACAGAAGCCGCGGCTGGGCGACCCCCAGCCAGACCTGGCTCATCTCCGCCATGACGGGGAAGGAAACGGCCTCGGCCATGCCCCAGGCGAACATGATCGCGTCCCCGCGGGCGCCCTTCATCGCCGCGTTGACGGCGGAGTGGACGGAAGAGACTTGCACACGCGCTTTCATCGCAGCACCGCCGCGAGGGGAAGGACGAGCAGGAGGGAATCGACGCGGTCGAGCAGGCCGCCGAAGCCCGGCAGCCAATCGCCCGCGTCCTTCACGCCGGCCGCGCGTTTGACCATCGACTCGAGCAGATCGCCGAGCACGCCGCCCACGCCGACGGCGACGACGAGTCCGAGCGTGATGTGCCCGAGGAGCGTGAGGATGACGACGGCGCCCGCAAGCGCCCCGACGAGCCCGCCCACGGTTTTGTTCGGCGAGAGCGGGGACAGCGGGCGGCGCGCCCAGGCGAATCTTTTCAGGCCCGTCCCTCCCGTCCAGGCTGCGACGTCGGCGGCGGCAGCGGCGAAGGCGATGAGGAAGGCGTCGTGCCACAAGACGACGAGGTGCGCGAGCGACCAGGGGATCCAGATTGAGGCGAAGCCCGTCAGCGTGGCCCTGCGCACGCCGTCGACCGTGTCTCCGGCCACAACTGCGGGCAGAGCGCACACGAGGACCATGACGGGGGCGAGCGCCATCATGTTCGGGCGCTGCCAGGCCGTCAGGGGATAGAGGACTGCGAGAACGCACAAGAGGATCGTTTCCTGCCGCGGCAGGCGCGTCATCCGGGCCAGCTCTCGAATCGCCTGGAGCCCGAGGAGGGCCGCGAGAAGCGCCGTTGTTCCCTTGCCCATCCAAATGGGTATGCCGACGGCGGGGATGATAATCGCCCAGGTGGTCCACCGGCGGTGGAGCTCTCTTTTGCGGGAGAGCGCGACGCCGATTCCCGCAAGAAGCAGGATTGTCAGGGCCGTCACCGCGAGGAAGACCGCGCGCCCTTCCAAGCGCCAGCCGGTGAAGGGCACAGTGAACGTCCAGGACCTGTCGCCTCCGACGAGCCAGCCGATGAACGAGTCGCCGAGCGTCGTTGGTTGGATCATTCGAACTCCTTCTCAGGTCGCTCGCTCTTGGCCTCGTCTGCCTCGGCCGCGCTGCCCTCCGCGTCGTTCTGCCCGGCGGCTCGTTCTTCTCTGGCTGTCCTCTTTTGGGCGGCCGCGCCTTCGTCCTCGACGTGGCCGTTCTTTCCCAGCGCGGCGATGTCCGGCGGAGGGGCGGGCGCCGCCCTGTCCGCAGGAGCGGGCCCGGCCGTTCCCCGCAGCGCCCTGTGCGTCTTCGCAAGCCTCACGGCGGCGGTCGCGAGGGATCCCGCGACGACGATCCAGCCGAAAACGGCCAGATGCTGAGGGAAGGCCGCCGCGAGAACGGCGGTGAGGCACCTCTCCGTCTTGCCGAAGGGGCCGCCGTTCAGGCGCGGCGCGCCCGCTCCGGCCGCGCAGAGCGAGACGAACGTCGGCAAGGTGGCCGCCGCGGTCGCTGCGAGCAGAAGCGCCGTCGTCGACGTCGGCGAATCCGTTCGAACGGACAGGCCGACCAAGCCCGCCATGATGAGAAAGTCGGAAAAACGGTCGCCGATCTCGTTGAGGACGAAGCCGAAAGGGCGGGAGACGCCGCGTGCGCGGGCCACTGCGCCGTCGAGATTCGCCCCTCCGAGTCTGGCCGCCAGGAAGACGAAGGCGGCGAGCCACCAGCCTTCGACGATCGCCCACGCTCCGAGCGCCGCGGCCGCCACTCCGACCGCCGTCCAGAAATCCGGCGAGATTCCGCGGCGGACAGACGCGGAGACGACGAACCCGAGGCGTCTGGTATACCAATACTTCAATGCGTACAGGGACTTCACATCGATAGCTTATAGGCGTTGAGGCGGCATGCCCATGGGCCGTCCGTGGGAGCCCCCTGCGGAACGCCGGGTGCGCCCAATCCCCGAGGTATCATCGGATCGGCCGAGCGGAGTTCGTCGGGGCCGCCGGTCGGAAATCACGCGAAAGGCGGAGAGAAATGACTGAAAACGCAAGGGAAGCCGTCGGCAAAACGTCAGGTTCGGATGCCGAGGCCGATGGCTGCGCGGCGGACGCTGTCCGCGTTGCCGGCGCTTGCGGCGGAGGCGTCGAGGGCGAGACTGTGCTTGACAGGTATTTTGCCCTCTCGGACACGGCCGGCGAGGCGCCGGAAGACTTCGAGGAGCTCGTATCGCTCTTCAGCTCTCAGGCGCAGATTTTTCCCGGGCGCGGCGGCGCCGTCGAAGGGATCGACGCCGTCAGGGCTTTCTACCGCGAATTTTTTGATCGCAACGTCGAATTGCGCCACGTGTGGAAGGCGAGAGTGCAGCCGGACGGGCGGCACTTTGCCCGCTGGGCGGTTGCGGGGCGCAGATCGTCGGACGAGGTCTTCGCCCTGTCTGGTTGCGACGTCGCCGAAATGGACGACGTCGGCCGAATCCTGAAACTCCGCGTCGAGATCGACTGAAACGCCGGCTCGCTCCCTCCCGGCCAGTCGGCCGGTCAGCTGGCCCGGCCGAGGCGCAAGGGCCCGCCTCGCGCCGGAGATTCAAATCGGGCGCGGCGCGTCCGCGCGGAAGGCCGGGCGGCGTTCGCGCGGGGCTGAGGCCGAGCGCATCGCGGGCCGGATCACTCCCTGACGACGCACACGGGGGAGAAGCTGCGGTCGAAGACGACGAAATTGGGCCGCTTGCCCAGCTCGAAATCGAGCGTGACGCCCTTCGCCCCCTCGATGGAGGCCGCCTTTGCGGGAGCGGCGACGCAGGCGCGCACGATCTGCCCGAACGGGAGGGCGCCCCGCCGGGCGAACAGCGCGAGCTGGTCGCTCAGCCGGGAGCAGCCCCCGGCGATCGTCTGCTTCCCCGCGAGCCGCGCCGCGCCCTCGCGCACGTCGACGTCGAGGCCCCCGAGGGCGTACCGCCCTTCGGGCATGCCGGCTGCGGCCATGGCATCCGTGACGAACGCGGCGTTTC
This sequence comes from Peptidiphaga sp., assembly GCF_057238965.1. Taxonomy (NCBI): domain Bacteria; kingdom Bacillati; phylum Actinomycetota; class Actinomycetes; order Actinomycetales; family Actinomycetaceae; genus Peptidiphaga; species Peptidiphaga sp. The sequence goes on along the minus strand of NZ_DBHHEV010000017.1, from coordinate 22,698 downwards.
CGCGCACCCATCCGTGCACGTCTTCGACGAGGGCGGGGGCCAGATGGACGCCGTCGCCGATGGTTTCCACGATCGCGCCGCCTTCCCTGGCGGCCGCCAGAAACTCCCTGACCGGGCCGGGTTCGCGATGGTCGATCGGCGGCATCGCATTGAACAGGTGCGTGACCGTCTGCGGCACGCCCTCAAAGCCGAGTTCGGCCGCGCAACGCGACGTGGCTTCGAGGGCTTGTGCCGCAATTTCGCCGCTCGCGGCGGTGTGCCCCCAGGAGGGCTTGGCGCCGTGGGCGAGCAGGATTCGGACGGCCTCCATGGCGTGATCGGCCTCCGGGGCGATGGTCATCGTCTTGACGAAGCCCTTGCCCTCCTCGAGCCACGCCGTGAGCTCTTCGGGGTCGGCGCCGCGGATGGCGGCCGGATTCTGGGCGCCGGCCTTGTGGGGCGAGACGTACGGGCCCTCCATGTGGATTCCGGCCAGGTCGCCCGATTCGCAGAAGGGGAGGAGCGCCCGGATCGCAGGCAGGGGATCGGCCATCGAGACGAGGGAGGCGAGAAGCGCCGTCGTCCCCGAAGCGCGGTGGGCCTCGATCGCCTTGCGTATTGAGCGGGGATCGACGTCGTCGGGGAAGGACGCGCCGCCTCCGCCGTGGCAGTGGACGTCGACGAGCCCCGGCGCGATGAAGGCCCCCGAGACGTCGGCCTCGCCGGAATAGCCGCGCGGCAGCACGCGGGCGAGGACGCCGCCCTCGAGCACGAGCCCGCCGCCGGCCTGCCTTCCATAGCCGTCGTAAACCGTGCCTGAGACGACCGCGTCGGGCTTGAGGGCTTCGACCGCGACGCCGGGCTCGTCCGCGCCGATGCCGACGCGGCCTGCCCCTGCGACGGCGTCGGCCCGCCTTTGGCCGGCGGTCACGCCAGGCTCCAACGTTCGCGGTAAAGGTCGGCGTATTCGAGGAGTTCCGCGGCTTCGGCGTCGACGAAAACGGTGAGGTCGGGATGCATCTGGGCGACGGTCGCGGGCCATTTCGCGCTGATAGCGCCCTCGATCAGCTGGCGCACGGCTTCGGCTTTCTGAGCGCCGAAGGCGAGCAAGAGCAAGGACCGGGCCTCCATGATCGTTCCCAGCCCCTGCGTGATGCAGCGGGAGGGGACCTTGCCGACGTCTCCGTCGAAGAAGCGGGCGTTGTCCGTGCGCGTTCGGCGCGAGAGAACTTCGACGCGGGTGCGCGAAACGAGCGATCCGCCCGGCTCGTTGAAGCCGATGTGCCCGTTGGCGCCGATTCCGAGGATCTGCAGGTCCACGCCGCCCGCCGCAGCGATCGACGCCTCATACTGCCCTGCAGCGAGGCGCGGGTCGGCGTCCGCGCTCTCGGGGGTGCGAAGGCCCGCCTCGGTCAGCCCGGTCTTTTCCGGCCCCACAAGCTCTCGCCGCAGGACGTTGCGGTACTTTTCCGGATGGCCGTCCGCGATTCCCACGTATTCGTCCAGCGCGAAGGCGGCCGAGCCCTCCAGGGTGAAACGCCCGGCGGCGTGCGCCTCGCGCAGCTCGGAGTAAAGGCCTTCCGGCGTGGATCCGGTTGCCACGCCGAGGTTCGCATTCGGCTTGCGGGCCAGAAGATCGACGATGCCGCGCGCCGCGGCGGCCGAGGCTTCCTCGGATGTTTCGAAGATGCCGATCTGCATTGCCAGTCCCTTTCTCGACGCGCCGTTCACGTTTCGCGGCGCTTCGTTGCAATACCGTTGGTCAGTGACGTTTGCCTTCAAGAATACACGTTTGCGGCAAATTTGTCTTACAAATTCTAGGCGGGGAGTTTCGGCGTGTGTCCGCCTTTTCCAAACGGGGGATGCGACCATTGGCCTGATGAGCACAGAGGAACGCCGCGCATGCATTGCGGCCGCCTGGGTCCCGGTCAGGGTGCTGGCGGTCGTGTGGACGACGGTCACGGTTTTTGCGATTTTCGCCTACGCCGCGACGGTCTCTTCTCCGACCCTCGGCCACGTCGATTGGCACGACGCCGCGAAGGCTGGAACATCAATCTTTTTACTGGCGATGGGAGGCTCGGCGGAGGTCGGGAATGCAAGCGTGACCCTCATGCCGTTGAGCGTGACTCTGCTCATCTGGTGGTTCGTCTCTCGCTCTTTCCTCGCAACGGGGGTCGATTCCTGGGCTCAGGCGGCCTCGGCTGCGGCATCGTCCTTCGCTTTCACCCTTCTCGTCGGGCTCGCCGCCCTTCCGGGCGCCGGACGCTTTGGCGGCGCCGTCGGGGCTGCGGCTCTCACATGCGCTGCGATGGCCCGGGCCCGCTGGCGGACCTCGCGCCCCGACGGCCGCGTCTGGGGACTCCTTGAAGGCTGTCGCGGCGAGCTTCGGCCCGTCTTGCGCGCCCTCGCCGTCGTCTCCGTCTGCCTTTTGGCCGTCGCCCTCGTTCTCGGCCGGAGCTCGATCGCCGCCATCAACGGCTACTACGTCCAAGGGGCCGTCGGCGCCGCCATGCTCGCCGTCGTGCAGCTGGCCTACCTTCCCAACATCATCGTCTGGGTCGCCTCCTTCGCGCTGGGGGCGGGTTTTTCCGTGGGCCGAGGCACGGATTTCTCGGCGTTTGGCGTGACGAGCCTCCAGCTGCCCGCGATTCCGGTTTTCGGCGCTCTGCCCAATCCGGGCGTGCGGATGGCATGGCTTCCCGTCCTTCTCGCCTTCCTCGCATTGGCGTGGTTCGTTTGGCGCTCGCGGGCCTATTCGAGTCTGAAAGAGGCGTCCGCCGCGGCGGGGGCGTGCCTGGCCTGCCTCTGTGCCCTCGGCGCCGTGGCCGCCTTCCTTTCGGGAGGGGCCCTAGGCCCGGGGCGGATGTCCGACGTCGGCCCTCGCCTTGTTCCGCTCGCCCTTGGTTTCGCCGTGGCCATAGGGCTGCCGTGCGTGCTCGGGCTCGTCGCTCCGCGTGCGGCCGCCGCGCTCGGCTCCCGCAGAACGGGGCCGGCGGAGGAGGCGGAAGAAGGGCCCTCGACAACGGGGTTCTCCTCCCCGCAGGCAGATCGACTTTCGCGTGATGCCGCCGACTCTTTGGCCTCCGACGGAAGGCGAGACCTCGAAAACCGTACGTTTGCCCGCCCGTCGAAGTGGCAGGGGAACCGGCGTGACGATACATTTATCGAGTGAGCAGCAAGCGCGGTCCCACTCGCCTCGTGGTGCTTGTGTCGGGCACAGGATCGAATATGCAGGCCCTCCTGCACGCCTGCGCCGACCCATCCTACGGGGCGCAGATCGTCGCGGTGGGCGCCGACCGTCGAGGCGCCGCCGGAATCCGGGCCGCCGAAGAAGCCGGAGTTCCGACGTTTGTCCGCGTCCTTTCGGAGCACTCGTCGCGGGAAGAGTGGGACGCGTCTTTGCGCGACGCCGTGGCAGAGCACACACCCGACATCGTGGTTCTCGCGGGCTTCCTCAAGCTCGTCGGCCCCGAGTTTCTTGCGGCGTTCCCGCAACGCGTGGTGAACACCCACAACGCGCTTTTGCCTTCCTTTCCTGGAATCCACGGTCCGGCCGACGCCTTGGCGTACGGCGTGAAGGTAACCGGCGCAACTCTATTCGTCGTCGACCCCGGAATGGACACGGGGCCGATTCTGGGACAGACAACATGTCCGGTTCTCGAGGGAGATTCCGAGGAAGCGCTGGTAGAACGAATTAAGGAAGTCGAGCGTGTTCAGTTGGTTGAGCTAATCGGGCGAATGGCGCGCGAAGGCTGGTGGGTCGAAGGCAGAAAGGCGGGGATAGGTGCTCGGTCCAGATAAGCTTCTTACGCTCATAGTGTTTGCCGTATTGACGGTCGCCAGCGCGGCGGCCGCGGTATGGCTCATCGGGCGCGAGCCCACTCGCAAGATTCGGGCGCAGGCCTCCGCCGCCATGGTGACCGCCATCGTGGGCGCCATCAGCATGACGGGCATTCAGATGAACCGGACGCTCGGGTATGCCGCAAGTTGGAGCGACGTGCCGGGCCTTTTCTTCATGAAACCCGATGGAAAGGGCTCGACGACGCCGGTCCGCAGGCCCGTTCCCAGGCCCGAAGCCGGCGATCCCGAATTGCCGGGCCACCACGGAGACTCGAGGTGGAAGGTCAAGTTCACGAAGGATTCGAACGGCGCCTACCAGACGAAATTCAGGGGGCCGATCTCGGGGATCAGTCTTCCCGTATGGGTGTGGACGCCTAAGAACTATTCGCCGACGAACGGGAAAATCTACAAGGTCATGCTCATGCTGCACGGATACCCTGGCAACCCCTACAAGGTTCCCACGCAGCTCAATCTCCAAAATGCCATGAAAAAGCATCCGAACACGATTATGGCGATCCCGTCACTCAAGGTCGACGCCACGTCTCCCGACTGCGTCGACATCAAGGGGCGGCCCGCCGTCGGATCCTGGGTGGTAAACGACATCGTCGGCATGGTCCGCCACAATTTTCCCAACACCGAGAAGACGCGAAAGGGATGGACCATCGCCGGCGCCTCCTACGGCGCCTACTGTTCCGCCGTCCTCGGCCTCACCCATCCCCAGACTTTTTCCAAGATCATCTCATTTTCCGGCTACGATCAGCCGGAGACGGGGCGTTTGCTGGGTGCGCCGCCTCGTGTTCGGCGAGAATTCAGCGTGTCTAACCTGTTGTCGAAACAAAAGGCGTGGCCGCAGCGGCTTTACGTCACGGGTTCCAAAGGCGACCCAAAGTCGGCCGCCTTCGTTCAGAAGCTCAAGAGAATATCGACGCCGGCGGTCAAAATCACCTCGCTGCTCCAGCCCATCGGCGGCCACAACTGGGGTGTGTGGCGCAAGGAGCTGCCCGCCGCCTTGGCATGGAACGGAAAGGGCTGATGTTTGCCATAACCGGCGGAGGGACGATCTTCGTCAGCTTCCTTTTGACTGTCGCGTGCATCGTTTGCGCCGTGGTGTACGGCCACCGCTTTCGATGGGAGGGCCACCACGCGGCATGGGGGGTCCTGGCCCGGTCGGGAATCGTGTTTCTGGCCATTTTGTGGGGATGCATCACCGTGCTCCTGCTCTTCAACAGGGTGACGCTCACGGTCACTTCCTTCGGCGATCTGGACGCCTTCCTCTACTTGCTCGGCTTTTCCGACTGACGCGCATGCGCGTCGAGCCGTATTATGAATGCGTCGGCGACTGGCGTTGGATGGGATTGACCATCGGGGAGCGAAGTCTCGGCGTCGCACGCCTGGGCGCCGGAAAGGAGAGACATGCGCATTCCCATTCGCAGAGCGGTCATTTCCGTCTTTGACAAGGCAGGCATCGAAGAGCTCGCCGCGGCGCTTCACGGCGTCGGCTGCGAGATCGTCTCAACCGGCTCAACGGCCGAGGCCATTCGGTCGGCGGGCGTGCCGGCGACGGAAATCAGTGAGATCACCTCGTTCCCGGAGTGCCTTGACGGCCGGATCAAAACCCTCCACCCCGCGGTCCACGCGGGAATCCTCGCAGACCGGCGACGCCCGGAACACATGCGGCAGCTGGCCGAGCTCGGCGTCGAAGGCTTCGACCTCGTGGTCGTCAACCTCTATCCCTTCTCCCGGACCGTCGCCTCGGGGGCGGACTACGAGGAGTGCATCGAGAAGATCGACGTCGGCGGGCCCTCGATGATCAGGGGCGCCGCGAAAAATCATGCGAGCGTGGCTGTGGTCACGGACCCCTCGGACTATGCCCGCGCAGCCGAGGCCGCCCGGCGAGGGGGCTTCGACGCCGACGAGCGGGCGGCCCTCGCGGCGAAGGCCTTCGCGCGCACCGCCGCCTACGACGCGGCGATCGCCCGCTGGACGGCGAAGATTCACGGGAAAGCCGTTGCGGGGGAAGCGGCCGCGGGGGGCGCGGACATCGGCGGCGAAGGGCTTTCAGGCAACGTCGGCGAGGCGGAGTTTTCGGGAGTCGCCGCCGGCGGAGCAGGCCGTCCGGGAACGTCCGCGGGCGAAGAAGACAAGCTGTTTGGCTGCGTCAAAGTCGCCGATCTGCGCTACGGCGAGAATCCCCACCAGGCGGCCGCGCTTTACTCGGCGGGCGAGGGCGGGGTCGCAGGAGCCGTTCAGCTCGGCGGGAAAGAAATGAGCTACAACAACTACCAGGACGTCGATGCCGCAGTGCGGGCAGCCTACGACCATGCCGAGCCCGCCGTGGCCGTGGTCAAGCACGCCAACCCCTGCGGCGTGGCCGTGGCCGAGGACGTCGCACAGGCGCACGCGGCGGCCCACGCCTGCGACCCGATCTCGGCCTACGGCGGCGTGATCGCCGCCAACAGGGAGGTCGATGCCGCGATGGCCGAGCAGGTGGCTCCGATCTTCACCGAGGCGATCGCCGCCCCCTCGTTCAGCGCCGAGGCGTTGAAGATTCTCTCATCCAAGAAGAATCTGCGGATCCTTCGGGTCGAGCCGGTCGACGTTGCGCGCGACATTCGGCCGATATCCGGGGGAGCGCTCGTTCAGGAACGCGACAGGATCGACGCCGAAGGCGACGACCCCGCGCAATGGCGCCTGGTTTCCGGAGAGCCCGCCGACGAGGCGACTTTGCGGGATCTGGCATTCGCGTGGCGCGCGGTGCGCGCGGCAAAGTCCAACGCGATTCTTTTGGCCGACTCGCGCGCCACGGTGGGAATCGGGATGGGGCAGGTCAACAGGGTCGATTCGTGCCGCCTCGCCGTGGCGCGGGCCGGCGAGCGGGCCGCGGGCTCGGTCGCCGCCTCCGACGCCTTTTTCCCCTTCGCCGACGGCCTCGAGGTCCTTCTCGACGCAGGGGTGCGTGCCGTCGTGCAACCCGGCGGATCGGTTCGCGACCCGGAAGTGATTGAGGCCGCCCAGAAAGCCGGTGTGACGATGTACCTCACGGGTGCGCGCCATTTTTCCCACTGAATCCGCCGTTTCCAGAGGCTCGCGGAGCCGCGTCGGCCATTCCGCATGGGCGGGCGGCGTCGGCTCCGTGAAGTTTCTTCCCGGTTTTGTGCGGAAAGGGTAAAAGAATCCCTTACACTAAAGACCGAATAGACGTTGACGAAAGGATCCGACAATGACGATTGACCCCGTTCTCATTGATCGCGCAGTGGAACGAGCCCGCCAGTGGAGCGAGGCCGCACGGGCCTACCCGACGGCGCGATCCGCCAAGCTTTTGTCGCAGGTTCTCGACCACGAGGGAGGCCTCGACTACACGGTGAACTTCGTGGACGGGGTCATCCGCCCTGAAGACCACGGCGTGGCCGCCCGCAACCTCAAGCATCTGTCCAAGCGCGACTCGGCTTTCCTGCCCCCGTACCTCGCGGCGCCCGCGAACGTCGGCGGAAGGATCGCGCCCTTCGTTCCCTCGCTGGCGTCGTCGGCCGCCCGCCGCGTCTTCGCGATGCTCGTCGGCGACCTGGTCCTCGACGTGACGCCCGACAAGCTTGGCCCGGCGATTGCGAAGCTTCGTGCGGACGGCTCTCGGCTCAACCTCAACCTTCTGGGCGAGGCAGTCCTCGGCGACAAGGAGGCGGCCCACCGCATGGAGGCGACTGCGGCCCTCATCGAACGCGACGACGTGGATTACGTTTCCCTCAAAGTCTCCGCGGTCATCGGGCCTCACGCGCCCTACGGCCACGCGGCGGCCGTCGAGGAAGCCGTCGAGAAGCTTCTCCCGCTTTACAGGCTCGCAGCCGCATCCAGCACCTTCATCAACCTGGACATGGAGGAGTACCGGGACCTCGATCTGACCATCGACGTGTTCACGCGAATCTTGGATCGCGAGGAATTCCTCGGATACCGCGCAGGAATCGTCCTTCAGGCTTACCTTCCCGACGCCCTCGGCAGGCTCAACGGGCTGACCGAGTGGGCGCAGGCCCGCCGCGCCCGAGGCGGCGCCCCGATCAAGGTGCGCATCGTCAAGGGCGCCAACCTTTCCATGGAAAGAGTGGATGCGACGATGCACGGATGGGAGCTGACCGTTCAGGCGGACAAGGCCGACACGGACGCCAACTACATCGCATGCCTCGACGCCGCGCTGACCCCCGAGAGGGTCGACGCAGTCAACATCGGCATCGCCGGCATGAACCTTTTCACGATGGCTTACGGATACGAGCTAGTGCGCGAGCGGGGCATCGCCTCCGGCGTCGATTACGAGATGCTTGCGGGAATGGCGACGCCGCAATCTCACGCCGTCCGCGACACCGTCGGCCCGCTCCTCTACTACGTGCCCGTCGTCAGGCCCGAGGAGTACGACGTGGCCGTGGCCTACCTCGTGCGCCGCCTCGAGGAGAACGCGGCGCCGGAAAATTTCATGTCGAACGTGTTCGACTTGGAGAAGGCCGATACCTTCGCCTTGGAAGAGAAGCGTTTCCGCGACGCCGCCGGGCTTGTCCCGGGCTTGTCCTACGGGCCGCGCCGCAAGCAGAATCGCTTCGAGCGCACCGTTGTGCCCGACCGTTTTGAGAACACTCGCGACACCGATCCCGCGCTGCACGCGAACATCGAATGGGCCGAGAAGATCGCCTCGCGCATTCCCGACTCGAAGCTCGGGGCCGACGTCGTCGCGGAGAACATGGTCAATTCCGACGCCGAGGCCCGCAAAGTCGTCCAGTCCGTGGCCGGTGCAGCCAAAAAGTGGGCGGCGCGCACGGGCAAGGAGCGGGCGCAGGTCCTGCGGTCCGTCGCCCAGGCTATCGAGGACCACCGCGGCGAGCTCATCGAAGTCGCCGGGAGCGAAGCCGGAAAGGCCATCGACCAGGGCGACGTCGAAGTCTCGGAGGCCATCGATTTTGCGCTCTACTACGCGGACCTCGCCGAGGAGCTCGACACTCTCGAAGGCGCCGCGTACGTTCCGGTGCGCACGACCCTCGTGACGCCTCCGTGGAACTTCCCGATCGCCATTCCCGCGGGCGGCGTGCTGGCAGCGCTGGCGACCGGCTCCGGCGTCGTCTACAAACCGGCCAAGCTGACCCGACGCACGGGATCCTACCTCGCGAAGCTCATGTGGGAGGCCGGGGTCCCCCGCGACGTCCTCGCCCTCGTGTGCATGGACAAGTCCTCCTACGGGAAGGTCCTCGTCGAAGAGACCGATCAGACGATCCTCACCGGTTCGATCGACACGGCGCGGATGTTCCGCTCGTGGCGCCCCGACCTTCGCCTGTTCGCCGAGACCTCCGGCAAGAACGCGATCATCGTCACCCCGAATGCCGACATCGACCTCGCGGTCAAGGACGTCGTCTACTCGGCCTTCGGCCACGCCGGCCAGAAGTGCTCCGCGGCCTCGCTCGTGATCCTCGTCGGGTCGGTCGGATTCTCCAAGCGTTTCCAGCGTCAGCTCTGCGACGCCGTCCGCTCGCTCAAGCTCGGGCATCCCCACGACCTCGCCGCCCAGATGGGCCCGATGGTCGAACCTCCGCACGGCAAGCTGTTGAAGGGCCTGACGGAGCTCGGCGAAGGCGAGGCATGGGCGATCAAGCCGCGCAAGATCGACGACAAACTCTGGAGCCCCGGCGTGCGCGCCGGCGTCATGCCGATGAGCGAGTATCACCTGACCGAATACTTCGGCCCGATTCTCGGCGTCATGAGGGCAGACACCCTCGGTGAGGCGATCGCCTGGCAGAACGCCGTCGACTTCGGTCTCACCGCCGGCCTGCACTCGCTCGACCCCGAGGAGATCTCCGCCTGGCTCGACCAGGTTCAGGCCGGCAACGTCTACGTCAACCGCGGCATCACCGGCGCGATCGTGCGCCGCCAGCCGTTCGGCGGATGGAAGCGCTCCTCGGTGGGCGCCGGGACGAAGGCCGGAGGCCCGAACTATCTCATCGGACTCGGGCACGTCGAATGGGCGGACAAGGACCTCGGCCGCGCCCAGATTTCGAACGAGACGCTGTGCGGGGCGCGGGTGATCGCCGAGACGATGGACGGCGTCGACCAGGATCGTTTCCTCGCCGTCGTCGAGGGAATGGACAAGGCTTTGTCTGGCCATTTCCAGCCGGCAGACCCCAGCGCCCTCGGGGTGGAAAAAAACGTTCTGCGCTACATTCCCTTCCCCGAAGTCGTCATTCGCCAGTCAGGCGCGGGATCCGGAGACGTCATGGCGTTGGCCGCCGGCGCTTTGGCGATCGGCGCCCGCCCCAGGGTCTCGACGTCCGCGGCGCTTCCCAAGCAGGCTGTCGACTTCCTCGAGTCGAGGGGCGCCGAGGTCGTGCTCGAATCCGAGGATGACTTCCTCGCCTATGCCGCCACGCGGGCGAACTCGGCCGACGGAGTGCGTTTCCGGCTCATCGGCGCCGATCCGAAGGCGCTTGCCGAGGCCGTCGGCGGAAGCGTCGACGTCGGCGTCTACGCCGAACCGGTCACCGGCAGCGGGCGGATCGAGCTGCTTCCCTTCGTTCAGGAGCAAGCCGTGTCGGCCACGAACCATCGCTTCGGAAATCCGACGAGGCTTCTGGACACCGTGATCTAGGGGCGCGGGCGCGCCTAGAGGCGCACACTGCCGACGGTCCGCGGTCCCAAACCGTTGGACCGGCGGTCCAGAGCCGCCTATGCCGGTTGAAGAATCAGGCGGAGGGGCTCCTCTCTTGAAGAGGAGCCCCTCCGTTTTGCCGTCGTTTGGGTCCAGTTCGTGTGGATTCTGTTTGTTTTATTTGAGGCCTGTCGCATCCGCACAGCTTTTGCGCCCGCTCGATTTGCTCAACGGCGCCAAAGCCACGGCGGCTGTGCCCGTGCGGCCTCTGGACGTCGGGCTTCCCGCGGGCTGCCGGTTGACCGTTTGGAGGGGCGGCTCTAGCTTCTGGCGAGCGCGCGCATCGAGCGCAAAACGACGACGAGCGAGGCGAGGGAGGCTTCCTGTGAGTCGGCCAGCGCGGCGGTCGCCTCAATGGCCCGCTTCGAGCCAGGGCGTTCGTCGAGCCATGCTGCGACCCGATCGGCGCTCTGTTCCGTGTCGGCGAGTATGCGCTCGGTAAGTGCCACCGCCGCCGCACGCAGATCGGCCTCCGTGGCCGACTGCGCCGTGGCCGTCCACACGTCGGTCACCGGAAGCGCGGCGTCAAGTTCGAGCAGTCTGCCGATCGAAAACCGGCCGTAGACGTCAAACATGACACGCAAGACCTCGCCGGGATCCTCGCCCGTGCGGGAGGCCGTGTCGATTGCGTCCATAAGCGCCGTGGCCCTTGTCAGATCGGAGAAGACGGCGGCCAGCGCCTCGGGCACCCCCGTGGCCGCGGCCTCGTCGATTTCCTGCGAACGCCTGCTCAGATCGGGTTCGGCCAGAAACGCGTCGAGGCGTCCGATCCAATCGCCGACGGCGGCGAATCGTTCCACCGTGTCGCCGATGGGCGCGGCCGGCGCCTGGATGAGCCAGCGGACCGCGGCGTCGAGCGTGCGCCTGAAGCCGAGGTAGAGCTTGGTCTGGGTCTGGGCGGGGATGCGGTTGTCGAGGGCCTGGACGGCGTCGGTGAATCCGGCGAGGTCAAGGATCTCCCGGGCGGCGGCGAAGGCGCGCACGACGTCTTCGACCGCGGCCTGGGTGTCCTCGATCGCGCGGAGTGTGAAAGTCAGGCCGCCTCGGTTGACGATCGAGTTTGCCACGGCGTTGGCGACGATCTGGCGGGCCAGGGGGTGGCTTGCCAGTCTGTCGGCGTAGGCGGCGGCGATTTGCGGCGGGAAGTAGCCGCGCAGGTCGCGGGCGAACCATTCGTCGTCGGGCAGGGAGGACTCCAGGATGTCCTTTTTGAGGGCGATTTTCGTGTAGGCCGTCAGGACGGAGAATTCGGGGCTGGTCAGGCCGCGGTCAAGCGAGGCGGCGCGTTCGAGCAGGGCGGCGTCGCTCGGAAGGAATTCGAGGCGCCTGTCGAGGTCGCCTCGCTCTTCGAGGCAGTGCATGAGGCGGATGTGTTCGTGGGCCATGGCCGGTCCGAGGGCTCGGGCGTTGCCGAGCAGGACATTTTGCTCGTAGTTGTCGCGCAGGACGTGCGCGGCGACGTCGTCCGTGACGGAGGCGAGGAGTTCGTCGCGCCCGGCGCCGGTCAGTTCGCCCGAGGCGACCAGCGGCGCGAGGAGGATCTTGATGTTGACCTCGTGGTCGGAAGTGTCCACACCGGCCGAGTTGTCGATCGCGTCGGTGTTGATCCGCACGCCGGCCAAGGCCGCCTCGATGCGTCCGCGTTGGGAGAATCCCAGGTTGCCGCCTTCGCCGACGACCGTGCATCGAAGGTCGGCGCCGTTGACGCGGACGGCGTTGTTGGACGGATCCCCAATTTGTTCGTGGGTTTCGTCGCTGGCCTTGACGTATGTGCCGACCCCTCCGTTGAACAGCAAGTCGACGGGAGCGGTGAGGATGGCGCGGACGGCCTCCGCCGGGGTGAGAGACTCCACGGCCTCGTCGAGTCCGAGCCGCCGGCGAACCTCGGGGGAGACCGGGATGGATTTGGCCGATCGGGGCCAGACCCCGCCGCCCGAGGAGATGGCCGAGGCGTCGTAGTCTGCCCACGAGGAACGCGGCAGCTCGAACAGACGCTTGCGCTCGGTGAAGGAGACCGCGGGGTCGGGGTCCGGGTCGAGGAAAATCGATCGGTGGTCGAAGGCGGCCACCAGGCGGATGTGTTTGGACAGCAGCATGCCGTTTCCAAAGACGTCGCCGGACATGTCGCCGATGCCTGCGGCCGTGAACTCCTCGGACTGGGTGTCGATCCCGAGTTCGCGGAAATGCCGCTTGACCGACTCCCACGCCCCGCGGGCGGTGATTCCCATCTTCTTGTGGTCAAACCCGGCCGAACCGCCGGAGGCGAAGGCGTCGTCCAACCAGAACCCGTAGGCGCGCGAGACGGAGTTGGCGATGTCGGAGAACGTCGCGGTTCCTTTGTCCGCCGCGACGACGAGGTACGTGTCGTCTCCGTCGTAGCGGACCAGTCCCTCGGGCGGGACGACCTTCCCGTCGACGAGGTTGTCCGTGACGTCGAGCAGCGCGCCGATGAAGATCCGGTATGCCGCTATGCCTTCGGCCAGCCACGCGTCGCGGTCTGCGGACGGATTGGGCAGGCGTTTGGCGAAGAAGCCGCCCTTCGATCCGGCGGGCACTATGACGGCGTTTTTGACTGCCTGGGCCTTGACCAGACCGAGGATCTCGGTGCGGAAATCCTCCCTGCGGTCTGACCAGCGCAGCCCGCCGCGGGCCACCGGGCCGAAACGCAGATGCACGCCCTCCACGCGAGGCGAGTACACCCATATTTCATATAGGGGCCGAGGCTCGGGAAGAAATCCGATGCGACGCGGCTCGAGCTTGAAGGCGAGAGAAGCCGCCCCGGTCAAATAGGCGTTCGTGCGCACGACGGCGTCGATGACCGCGAGAAGTCCATTGGCGATCCGCTCGTCGTCGAGGGACGCCGCCTTTCCGACGCCTTCGACCAGGGCTTCGCGCAGTTCGCTGGGATCGGCGGCGTTGCCGGGCTGGAACCTGGCCTCAAAGTACTCGACGAAAGCCCTTGCCAGTTCGGGGTTTTTCACGAGGGATTCGCGCAGGTAGGTTCGCGAGAAGGGCAGGCCCGCCTGCCGCAGATAGCCCACAAGGGCGCGGAGAACGGCCACCTGGGACTTCATGAGTCCGGCTGAAAGCACGAGGGCGTTCAGCGAGTCCGACTCCATCTCGCCCGTCCACGCCGCCGTCACGGCTTCGACGAACCGTTCGTCGGCGTCGGTCCAGCGTTCGGGGCTTTCAGCGCGCAAACCGAAGTCGAACATTTTTGCGTCTCCGAATGTGTACGGGCGTTCGTCGGTGACGACGAGGTCGAAGTTCGAGAATATCGGCAGGATTCGGGTGAGCGAGACCTCTTCGCGCACGAAGACCTTGAGACGGCGGGCGTCGGGGGAGCCTTCGGGGGCGTAGAGCTCCAGCTCGAAGCCCCCGGGTTCGAGCTTCGCCAGCCGGGCGGCGTCGCGGGCGCCGGTTTCCGGCGAGTACTCCGTCTTATAGGCGGCAGGCACGAGGGAAACGTCGGCGGCGGATTCGGCGGCGACGACGAAGCCCTCGTCCCAGTCGAGCGTGGCTCGGGCCACGACACGGGCGAATTCTTCTTCGTCGACGTCGGTTTTCGCCCCGCACACGATATAGCTCATGTAAGCAAGCGGGCCGGAGCTGACGTCGAGCTGCGTGTCGATTTCGGAGCTGGCGAAGGTCTCTTCGACCAATTGGGCGATCCGCGCGTGGGAGTGCGCGGTGAAATGCTCACGGGGAGTCACCACCAAGCATGCGACTGCCCCAGGGAAGATGTCGGAGTGCAGGATTGTGGTGGTTCGCGATTGGGAGATGCGCGAGACGTCGGCGAGCAGGGCCTCGGGGCTCAAGAGCATGAGGATGTCGCGAGGATAGCTTTCCAGGATCTGGAGAAGGTCCTTGCCGGAATGCGAGTCGCGGGGCAGCCCGGAGGCGTCCATCACGGCGTTCGCCCGCGAGGCTGCAAGAGGCGTGGCCAGAACGGAGGACGCGTAGGTGTCGGCGGTCATGAGGCCGAAGATGATCGTGGGCCCCATTGCGAAGACGTCGATGTATGCGTTGCGGTGCACGCTTGACCGGTAGCTCGACTTTGTGTGGATGAGCGTCGGCGCGAAGTGGCGGCTGGCCGCCTGCCGGGGAGAGATGGTGGCCAGGTGTTCGAGCTGTTTGCGCAGATCCGGGTATCTGGCGGCGAGGCCGAGCGTCTGTTCGTCGTCGAAGGCCCCCAGGATCGTGAACGATCCGTCGGCTATCCACTCGAGCGTCTTGCGGTCGTTTCCGGACAGCGTCGTCGCGGCTTTGCGCGCGAGCTCGGTCATCTCGGACCAGTCGGCGACCGTCGCGTGGACGTCGCCGACGACGTCGTTGAGCGCCTCGACGAGGACGGCGTCGGGCGTCGGCGCGACGTCGGCTGCAATCCACGATTCACCGTCGATGACCGGGTGAAACAGCCGGGTGACGGCGTAGCCGCGGGCCTTGATCGCGATGGAGACCGAGTCGACGAGAAAGGGGATGTCTTCGGTGACGCACAGGACGGTCGATCCTTCCAACGCCAGAGCGGTTCTGCCGTTGGCCTGTTCGGAAAGCCGCCGGTGGGCGGAGATCAGATCGGAAAAATCCTCGTTGGCGAGGCTCGGATCGATGCGTTTGACGTGGTCCATGTAGGCTTGCACGACGTCGAATCCGCCGCCTGTTTCGGTGAGGTCGGTAGGCATGCTCACGCTCCTTCGTGTGTGACCCTTATAAAATACCCCAATCCGAGACGAGGATCACAGCCTGACTCTGAGCGTTTTTCGGGCGCGAGAAAGTTCCCGCGGCGAGTCGATCGCCAGCAACGCTGCGAGTTCGCCCGCCTTCTCCCAACGGATGACGAGCCCTTCGGCCGTGTCGATGCGCTCGCCGCCGAGGATGCCTCCGGCGTCGGATGCACCCCAAGGGCCTTCGAGGTCGGGAGGGGGTCCCTCGGACGCTCCGTCGGCGGACCCTCGGGCGCCGTCGGCCCGCCCTGGAATGCCGTCGGCAAGGCCCGGGATTGCGCCGACGAAGCCGATCTGTCTGCCGAATTGGGCGGAGAAGACCTCCGGCGGCGCTAAAAACCTGGGCGGCTTTCCGCCGCACACGGCCGCCGCTGTGAACGCCCCGTCGGCGAGCGCCTTCGTCCAATGTCCGCCCTTCCGGGGGCCGTGCGGAGTGAGGGCGTCCGCGCAGTCTCCAACGGCGTACAGCCCCTCGACCGGTTGGCCGTTGCGAAGGACTCGGGTCCACATGTCGGTGACGAGCGCTCCCCGGACGCCGACGTCGACGGCGGGCTCGATCGCGGGAAAGCTAGGCGCCGCGCCGACGGCCTGCACAAGAACCCGCCGTTCCGGCGTCGAAGGCCGATTGAGCGGCCGCGGCCTCTGCCCGGCCGACGACGCCGGCCCCGACTGCGAGCCTTCCGCGGATTCTCCTTCGATTGGCCATCTTTGGCCGAGGTGGAGGCTCACTCCGGCGTCGTCGAGCCAACCGGACCACAGGTCGTCGACCGCGCCGCCGAAGGTGCGCCCGAGGATGTGGAGCGAGGACTCCCACAGGTGAACCTCGCAAACCGCGCTTGCGACCGAGGCGAGCTCGGTTCCGATCCAACCCGCTCCGACGATGTCCAGTCTGACGCCGGGCGCGAGCGAATCTGCGAGCCGCAGCGCGTCGGCCGCCGTGTGAAGGGCGAAAGCTCCGGGCGCGCCGGTCCCGGGCGAGCTTCCCGACGCAATGATCGCGGCATCGACCGGCGTCTCGTCCGCCAACCACGCCCCGTCGCCGCGCCGCAGCCGTTCGACGGGACGAGGAACGACTTCCGCGCCGAGGCTCGCGAGGTCGCCGAGCCCTTGGTC
>NZ_DBHHEV010000017.1:0-6359 GCF_057238965.1 Peptidiphaga sp. | reverse complement strand
GGTCCGCCAGCGGGCGGACGGGGTTGTCAAAGAGGTTCTTGGACAGGGGAGGGCGGTCGTAGGGCGGCGTGCCCTCGGCGTCCCAGGCGACGATAGAGCCGGCGAACCCCGCCTCGCGGAGCTCGGCCGCCGCGCGCAAGCCCGCCAGTCCGGTTCCGACGATCCCGATGCGGTCGATGTTCATGGGAACAATGCTAGAGCCGCCGGCCTCCTCGACGCGGACTCCCGCAGGCTTAGCTGAGCGGTCCACGCCCGAAGCGGGATCGCAGATGCCCTCCAGAGCGGGCCGCCGATGCCGAGTCTGAAGGAAGCGTCAGATCGAAGGTTCGGATCTGGGCGGCCCGCGGCTCGCTGAAAATCAGCCGCCGAAGGCCTCCTCGGACTTGCGGCCGTCGCTGGAAACGCGGGAAAGGTCGGCTTCGATCGGTTGCACTTTCGGCGCGCGGGTGACGAGCTTGTGGATCGCCCACACGCCCAGGAAGAGGGGGAGCCAGAAGTAGTGGGATAGGAGCGTCATGACGTCGAGGCCCTTTTCAGCGTCGAAAGCCTCGTAGCTCTGACCGACGATGACGATCGCGCACATGGCCATCGCGAGCAGCGGCCCGGCCGGGTACCACTTGGCCCGGTAGGGCAGCTCTTCCAAGGAATGCCCCTGCGCGAGGAAGGCTTTTCGGAATTTGTAATGAGACCATGCCACGCCCATCCAGGTTATGAATCCGGCCAGCCCGGAGGCGTTGACGAGCCACGTGTAAGTGGCGTCGTCGCCGATCAGAAAGGAGACGAAGCACGCGGCGCCGATCGCCGCGGTGACCGCGAGGGCGGGAACCGGCACGCCGCGAGAGTTCGTGCGTCCCAGGAAAGCGGGGGCGTTTCCCTGACGCGAAAGGGCGTAGAGCATGCGGGTGGAGGCGTACAGGCCCGAGTTTCCGGCCGAGAGGATCGACGTGAGGATGACGGCGTTGATGACGGAAGCCGCCGCGGCGATTCCCGCGCGGTCGAAGACCAGGGTGAAGGGGGAGTAGGCGACGTCGGTTTCGTTGTCGCGCAGGAGGTTCGGGTCCATGTAGGAGACGAGGAATCCGATGACCGCGATGGTCCCAATGTAAAAGAGCAGGATGCGCCAGAAGATCGTTCGTATCGCCTTCGGGACGGTCTGCTCGGGGTCCTCGGTTTCCCCGGCGGCGACGGCCACAAGTTCCGTGCCCTGGAAGGAAAAGCCCGCGACCATGAAGATGGCGAGGATTCCCAGGCCTCCGTCGACGAACGGCGCTTCGCCCTTGGTCCAGTTCTCGAAGCCCGGGGATTTTCCGCCCATGGTCCCGAAGATTATGAGGACGCCGAGCACGAGGAAGACGACGACGGTGACCACCTTGATGAGGGCGAACCAGAATTCGCCCTCGCCGTAGGCGCGGGCCGAAAGCGCGTTGAGCAGGACGAGGAGCGTGAGGAATATCGCCGACCACATCCACCCCGGGGTGTCCCGGAACCAGAACTTCATGACGAGCGCGGCGGCCGCGAGCTCTGCGGCCACGGTGATCGCCCAGTTGAACCAGAAGTTCCACCCGACGGCGAAGCCGAAGCTGCGGCTGATGAAGCGGGTGCCGTACTCTCCGAACGAGCCGGCCACGGGAAGGTACGTGGACATCTCGCCGAGGGACTGCATGAGGAGGAACACCATGAGGCCGATGAGTCCGTAGGCCACGATCGCGCCGCCGGGCCCCGCCTGGGAAATCGTCTTGCCCGAGGCGAGGAACAGACCTGTTCCAATCGCCCCGCCGATTGCGATCATCGCCAGGTGACGGCTGTGCAGTCTGCGCTGCAGACGGTTGTCGTCGCTGTGCTCCAGAGGGTCCGAACTCATCGTCGCCCTTCCTCACTGTCGTTATTGGGTCCGGCTGCGCGCAGAGCCGGAAGGCATGCATACGTACTGCCAAGCGAGTGTACGCGCGGGGAGAAAATCGTCCAAATGGCAAGCGACCCGTGAGAGATGGATAACCCATGGACCGATTGGGTCCCTCTGCCCGTTTGAGAATGCCAAAGTGGCGGTTAAAGTTGAAACCATGGGTGACAAAGAGCCGACGCGAGAAGTTCGCGTCCCGAAAGACGCCGTCTACGCCGCTGTCTTCGTCTCCCTCGCCGCCGTCGCGGCGTCCGCCTTCGTGTGGAGCAGCGTGGTGGCGTGCAGGCTTCTCGCGGTCCTCGTCCTGGGCCACGCCTTGTGCAGGGTTTTCCTTCCCGACGGCGCGGTTCCGCGGGTGCGCCGTCGGCGCGCCGACGCAATCGTGGGAGTGATCCTGGCGCTCGGGCTTTGGTACCTCTCGGCCTGGGGCGCCACGCCTTCGGTCACCCTCGGCGCGAATCTGTGAAAGGACCGGCCGCGTGCGCAAATGGGCGGGCTGGCTCCGCTCCGTTCGCGCCGCTGCGATCGATCCCTCGGCACAATGAAAGAAGAAGAATCGTATGAGCATGCTAACCCGGCGCCTTGCAAAGAACGTGGCCGATCGCACGGTTGAGAGAAGCGCGCGCAAGGTCAACCGCGACCGGAGGCGTCCGGAGAGAATTCGGATGCCGAAGCTAGTTCTGTGGACCGGCCTCGGAATGTTCTTTTTCGGGGCATTAGTAGTCGCCGTCTCTGTCTGGGGCGAGCAGGACTACCCGATACCGGGGATAGTCATCGGTTCGCTCTTCGCGCTTCTCCTTGGCGTTCCGTCTCTGTTCGCATACAAGAACTTTTGGTACTCGGTCGACCCCGAGGGCGTCTCCTTCCGGCTTGCCTTCAGCGGCGAGAAGAGGATCAGGTTTGTGGACATCGTGTCGAAAGAGGTCATTCAGCGAGAAAAAGGCCCCGTTCTCAGAATGCGGGATTCCCATGGAACCAGGTTCCAGATTTCGGCGCCTTTTTTCGACACCCTGCCCATTTTGGCGCGCTTTGGCTTTTACGATAAATATCAACGCTGGCCCTCCCCCCAAGAATTGGACGAATTCACCGGAGGGGCGCCCGGAGTGGCCAGCACCATGCATCACCGGGGGGCCTTTGGCCAGCAATCGCAGTCGGGATCCGAGCATCCCGGAGGCCGCGTTCCCAGCCAGATAAATCCCCGGTTTCCGTGGGACGCCCCGCAAGGAGGCAGCGCACCTATGGGCACGGCGCAATTCCCACAGCATCCCGAGCAGTTCGGAGCAGCGCCGGGCGCCCCGCAGCCGATGGGGCACGACCAGCCGTCCGACGTCGATTCGAGTTATTCTCTCGATCCAGCCTTCCGCCGCCCCGAGCCTCCTGCACAGCCTGAGCCCGCCGAGGCCAGTTTGCAGCCCGATCCGCTTGACGACGATCCCACCGTTTTCGGTCTGCAGGCCGGCGCAGCCGCGGGGCAAGGCATTGCGCCTTCTGCGGGCGTCGGCGTCGCGGGTGAAGGCGCCGTGCCGCCTCAGCTTGCCGGAGGCTTCCCTGCGCCGACTGGCTACCCTCCCGTGAGCGCCCCTTCGGCCGACTATGCGCAGACTTCCGGCTACCCGCAGCCTTCGGTCCTCCCGCAGGCCCCGGGGTACCAGGCGCCTTCGGGCTATTCGCAGACCCCCGGCCACCCTCACCCCTCCGGGGCGCCCTATGCCGCCGGGCCTCAAGCCGCCGGACCTCAACCCCCGATGGCTCCATCGGGTTTGGACGGATACGACGCCGATGAAACGGTCTTCACCGGTCGGGGGACGGGCGTCGCCCCCTTGCCGGCGCCGACGCCGTCGAGCGCCCCCGATCCAGACGCCACGGTGTTCGGAGTTCGCTCCTATGAGACCGAAGGTCTGGCCCAAGGGATTCCTTCCCGCCCTGCGGCGCCGTCCGCCCCGGCTCAGGCAGTCTCGGCCCCGCAAGCCGGTCCTCGCGAGGGCGGGGCGGAGCAAGGAGAGGACCCGGAGGCCACCGTTTTCGGCATGCCGTCCTACGGCGAATTCGCCCGCTACCCGAGCGGTCCAGGCACCCCGGTCCCTTACGGCGAAGTCGCTCCCGAGGGGACAGACGGGCAGCAAGGCCAAGAGGGAAATTCGCAAGGCGTCGGCGGACACTTCCCCGGGGGATCGGGAGTCCTCGGCGGGCGCTGATTCGACCGCGCGTGGGGCAATCCCACGGCGACGGGACGTCCGCGTGCGCGTGTCGGCGTCGATCGCCGCCAAAGTTCGTCCGCCGTCGGTCGGCCCCGCATCCCGGCCGCGCACTCCTGCGCCGGCTCGGACAGCGAAGCCTGAGCAGTGAAGCCTTGACGCCAAAGGCTGCATAGCGTAACGTTGTCCGGTCTGGCGCGATAAAGCCGTTGTTTATGCGTGCTTTCGCGGAACTGAAGGGAAGAAGGGAGCCACGGTGAGTACTTCCCGTACCGAAAGCCGCGGCGCAGCAGCAAAGAACACCGATGCATCGGGGCGCGAGCAATGGGGAAGCCAGCTCGGCTTTCTCGTAGCCGCCATCGGCTCGGCCATCGGTTTGGGAAATATCTGGCGTTTCCCAGGCGTGGCCTATGAAAACGGCGGCGGGGCGTTTATGATCCCGTACGTCGTCGCTTTGCTAGGCGCGGGCATTCCCATTCTCTTCCTCGACTACGCCCTTGGCCACCGTTTCCGGGGAAGCGCCCCGGCCGTATTCCGCAGGATTTCGAAGAAATTGGAATTCCTCGGGTGGTGGCAGGTGCTCCTGTGCTTCGTCATCATGACGTACTACGCCGTGATCATCGCGTGGTCTTTGCGCTACGTCTTCTATTCGGCGAACGTCGCGTGGGGCAAGGGAAGCAACGCCGCCAATCATTTCAACAGCTTCATCGAGGCGGCCCCCGCGCCGCAGTACTCGCTCGCCCCGGTGTGGAACGTCGCCCTTCCGCTCGCCGTGGTCTGGATCGTGGTGCTCGTGGCCATCGGGCGGGGCGTCTCACGCGGCATCGAGGTCGCAAACAAGATCTTCCTGCCCCTCCTCGTCGTCCTTTTCGTCGCCCTGGTCCTGCGGGCCCTCACGCTTCCCGGCGCCGCCGAGGGCCTGAACGCCCTGTGGACGCCCGACTTCTCCGCGTTGAAAGAGCCGAAGGTCTGGCTGGCGGCCTTCACTCAGATCTTCTACTCGCTCTCGGTCGCCTTCGGCATCATGCTGACCTACGCCAGCTATCTCAGGCGCCGCTCGAACCTCGTGGGAACCGGCCTAGTCGCATCCTTCGCCAATTCCTCCTTCGAGATTCTGGCAGGATTCGGCGTTTTCGCGACACTCGGGTTCATGGCCGTCCAGCAAAACACGTCCGTCGGCAATCTCGAAGGCCTGCAGGGCATCAAGCTTTGCTTCATCGCGTTCCCACACGTCATCTCAGAAATGCCGGGCGGCGCGATTTTCGGCGTCCTTTTCTTCCTGTCGCTGGCCTTTGCGGGCATCACATCGCTTATTTCGCTCGTCCAAGTCGTCGCCGCGGGCATTGCCGAGAAATTCAATCTCAGGCCCGCCGCCTCGGCCATGGCCGTCGGAATTCCCGCTGCAGCCGTCTCCCTCATGGTTTTCGGCACGAAGTCGGGAATCTACTCGCTCGACGTCGTAGACGCCTACATCAATGCGATCGGAGTGGTGGCTTCCGCCGTCCTCGTCTGCCTCATCACCGCTTACGCGGTGCGCAACCTCAAGCAATTGCAGCGGCACCTCAACTTCGTCTCCGAAACGGGGAACCGCATCGGGGCGTGGTGGCGGTGGCTCGTCGGAGGCGTCGTCCCGGCCTTCCTCAGCTACGTGCTCGTCAGCGGCATCGTCGGCTACATCCGCAACCAGTACGACGCGAAATCGTACACGCGAGGGTTTGAGAACGCTTTCGGATGGGGCTCTGTGGCCGTGGTCTTCGTAGGAGCGCTCGTCTTCACGCTCATCAGATGGCGCACGCCGGTCGATGATTTCGAACCCATTTCACTCGACGCTTCAAACACAGGGGGTACACGATGACTTCAAGCGCCGTGATCTTCATGCTCGTGACCGTGCTCATTGTATGGGGCGGGCTCGTCGCCTCCGTCGTCGCTCTGGTCGTCAGAGGGCGCCGTCAGGGACGCGAAACCCAAACAGCGGTTGTGATGGAAACTCTCGAATCTGAACGTTCCGAGCGCGGTGTGGGCGGCCCCAAGCAGGGCGAAGGCGCGGCAGGCTCCGAAGGCAAAGGAACCGTCGGCTCCGAAGGCGATTCTGAGGCCTGAACCGAGGCCTGGGCCCTGGGAGGGACGAAACGGGATGAGCACAGAGACGAACGGCAACCGCGGCTCGGTACGGGCTGGCGCTTCGGACGACGGCGGGCTTCGCCGAGCGCTGACCAATCGGCACATTCAGATGATCGCCCTGGGAGGGGCGATTGGGACGGGGT
>NZ_DBHHEV010000016.1:2794-30807 GCF_057238965.1 Peptidiphaga sp. | reverse complement strand
CCCCGCCCACCACCACAACAAACACCACCGCAACCCAGACCGGCCCCCCCGCCAGATGCCCCCGCCACCGACGTCATCATGGAGCTTGAAGATTTTCCCCAGCACGCCCACCGCCCCACCCCACGCTTTTGCAGACAAAGGCATCCACCCCAGACGGCGGCACCCGATTCCAATTACCAAAACCGTCCTCAGGGAACTCCTTCGATTCTCGGAAGGCAAACTCATAGACTTCTTTCATCGCTTGGGCAACGACGCAATCATCCGCGCCAGCGAAAAGCTCCCGCCGCACACCACCGTCGACTGCGATAAGTTAAAGGGCAGGGGCGGCCCTGCAACCTTTCAACGCCGACGAAGCCGGATACGCGGCTTTAGGATTTCTGGTCTTAACAGCGGCGACAAGACAGTGCAGGATGTCGAACTGAGCCAGGGAATTCAGAAGAACATCGTCATCCTTTAGATCGGCAAGATTGTCGGGTAGATCGGCAAGATTGTCGGGCAGGCGACTTTCAGGCACATCAGGCCGCATTGGGGCATGCTCAAATATCAGACGACGTGCCGCCGGGAGCATATAAGCCCCTTGCTTTTCTGATGAGAGGAGCCCGGCGCGGATAGCTCGCACCTGTCCGTCTCGAATCCAAACCACAGGCTTCGCAGGCTTGAGATTGTTCCTCGGGAACTTAATCACCAAGCAAGGGAGAATGCCCCATGCTTTGAGGCGAACTGCCGCACTTCCGATGACGTAGAGGCGGTTGACAATCTCAAGAAGGATCTTCGCATTGGATTCTCCCGCACACTCTCCCGCTTGTTTGTAAACATCAAAGAGCACGTCAATCGCCCTGCACGCCACCTCGCGCTTCTCACGGCACAGGGCTAGGACCGCCGCCATCGTCAACTAGTCAAGAATCGCATCCGCATCCTCTTCCGCTCCGTTGCTCACAGTCCTGACGAATCGCGAAACGTCTTGGTCACGCCCCCTCTCGAGATGACTATTGACGGCATCTTCGAAAGCGGAATCGGAAAGGCCGATCGACAAAGGCATGAGTGCCTCCTCCTTGTTTTCCCTGCTCGAGCGAAGAACGGCGGTGAGCTCGAACAGGAAAGAATCGAGATGCTCTGTCGCCTGTCGGCGAATCATCTCGTCATGCCTTTCAAGAAGAGTGGGCCAGTGTGCATGTCGCAAAGGAACGTTCTGGGCGCCCTCGCGGACGAGCAGCTCACCGACGTCGAACACCTTTCTTTGCCGTTTGCCTCCCTTCGGCGTGTACTCTCCTTGCTTGCTGAATGGGACAGGAAACCCGTCTCCATGTACGGCAATGTATAAAAGCACAACCGCTCCCTGGTCAAGTGCGTGAATCTGAGACATAATGCGGATCTGCCCTTCAACATAGGGGCGCACAATGTCCTGCAAATATGCCCCGTCCCAGTCATCCCGATTGACGTCACCCATTCCAACGGGCATCCCGTCGTCTTTCACGCCGATGAGCATGTAGCCTCCCCTAGGAAGATTCGACAACGCGACGACGTCCTTGACGAAATTGAGACGATCGGGTTTCTGCTTGTCTTTCAAATCAAGCGTCGATTTGAATTCAAGTTCGGTCTGCTCGCCCTGCCTCATCAGCTCAACAAGTTTTTCCCTGTCCGTCCTTCCGTCGACGACAATCGCGGCTTTTCTCCTTAACTTATGCACCACACGGCACCCAATCAATAGACGTAAACATTCTGCCGCCAAGCAAACGAAGCTGTTTTCCGCTCAGGAGTTGACGCCTTGTGGAAATTGAACACGTTATCGGACGTAAACGGTTTCCGCGCACAAACAAGAACCTCTCACATCGCGGCCCTCCGCCGTTTTGACAGAAAACAGATGCTCTCAATCACGCAGAGACACAACCCTGGGCCATTGCACAGACCTCCTTGAGGATGGAATGGCCCTAAGGAACCCAGGAACTTTGCTCTTCTCTTAAAACAACCACAAACTCGTTTCGTCATCATCCCTGAAAATTTCGTGTCAAACACGCAATCGCTTCATCGCCGTCATCACATGACTGTCGCATCGACTTTCGTCGCACCGCCTTTCCCTCCACTCAAACATCACTGCGAATTTACCGTACCAGGCCCGGCACAGCCCGCCAGCGCCTCTGCAAGACGCTGCCGCGCCGCCGAATCGGCCGCCACATCCTTCATCTTGCCCGCTACGGAGGCTTCGACCGACCTCGCGCATGCCGGGATGCGCGACAGGCTCTCCAGCGCTTCGGCCGCCTCCACATCGCTGACGCCCTCGGCCACCATATCGACGAGAACGGGAACGGCAGCCGCCTCGCCCAGCCGCCCCAACGCCAGAGCCGCATGCTTGCGCGCAGTCTCATCCGAATCGCCAAGAGCCCCGACAAGGACGACGTCGGCGCCGGGCGCCTCCGGCATAGCGGCGATCGCCAGTACGGCGCGACGCCGAATGTCGACGTCGTCGGATTGGGCGCCCGTACGCAGCCCGGCGACGACGTCGCCGTCCGAGCGAGCGAGCGCCCATTGCAAGGCTCCGGCGACGTTTGGATCAGATTCGGACAGGACCGCTCTGACCAGCAGATCCACTGGGGGCGCCACGTCCGCCGGCCAGGACAGCACGGCCTGCTGCCTGCGGGAGGCGCTGGCCGAGCCCAGACCCCGAACGAGTTTGACGATGCGCACGGCTTCCTCCCAATCGGCGGGCCTGGATGCCGCAATCGCCCGGAGCCGGTCGAGCAGTTCGCGTTCTCGGTCCAGGCGTTCCTCCGTCTGACGAATGAGGTCGTCGACCAGGGCGGCCGGCGCGCGACCGGGGTCCTCTAGAATGCGTCCAATCTGCTTGAGCGTAAGCCCCAGAGAACGGAGGGTCTTCACCTGAAGAATCGTCCGCACGTCGTCGTCCGAATAGTCCCGATAGCCGCCGATGGTGCGGCCCGTCGGCCGCACCAGGCCCATGGCGTCGTAGTGTCGAAGCATCCGAACGCTGACGCCGGTATGACGGGCCACATCGCCGATCAGCAATCCGCGCCCTCCTGAAGCCGTCTCGCCTCAGCGGCGGCGCCTTCCGCATTCTCCGCCGTGCCCTGCGGCCTCTTCGCCTCGGCTTCGGCCGCCGGCGCGGCGTCGGGCCACATGCCGCCGGCATCCAAGGCAACGGTGCGTTTGGCCTCTTCAATCGCCGCGTCGAAGCCGAGCTCTGAGTCCAGGCGAAGCGACTCCGTGGCGCGGGCGTGGGCCGCCTTCGCGGGATTCGGGCTTTCAGCTGCCCTGTCCAGAGCGGGCTCAACGGCGTCGCCGAGGCCGATCAGCGCCCGGCTCAGACTCAGCTGGACGTCGCGGTCCCCGCGGCCAAGCTGGCTCGCCAGTTCCTCGCCCAAAGCCTTCTTTTCTCCCTCGGGCACAAGGGCGACGGCGCAGCGCCACGCCGTCCGGGCAAGTTCGTCGTCGGAATCGCGCAGCATGTCGCGGGTGATCCAACCCCAGGCGCTCTTGTCCCCGATCTTCGAAAGGGTATGCAACGCCTGACTGCGAGCCTGTCGGCATTCGGAGCCCAGTTCTTTGCGGAGCCGGGGTAAAACAGCCTCCGACGGCAGACGGGTCAGCGCCCAGGACAGCATGTCGCGCACGAAGAAATCCGGCTCAACCGCGCAACGCTCGACGAGCGTCTCCAACCACTCGGGGTCGGCGCGCGAACCCGCCGCCAAGGCTGCTTTCAGTCGAATCGAGGAGTTCGACGCGCTCAAAGCCTCCGCTAGACGGGCTTCTCGCTGGGGCGCCTCTCGAGACAGAGGGAGATGCGACGGCGCCGACGACGCCGGAGGCTGCCGAGGCGACCCTGACTGCGGAGACGACCCGGACCGCGGAGACGACCCGGACCGCGGAGACGGCTGGGACTGTGGGGATGCATTGGTTGTATTCATAAAAGTACCTCCTCATCCCAAGGAAAGACCCTGTCACAGTGTCAGGGTCAAGCTTGGGCAAGGCGTCAAACAGCGCAAGCGGTCAGACTCGGCGGGAGATTCGACGAGCGGGCGTCGTCCGGGGCCGAGGGCCGTTCCGTCGACGTCTGGACCTCGGACACGTCACAGACGGGACGTGCCCGGGGCCGAGGACCGTTCGTCGAGGGTCCGCACGCGATCCGACGGGTTGAGCCCCCAAGCCGAGGCAACCGAGTGCCAAGCCGCGCGTCAAAACGGCAACCGGCCGCCAGGCCTCCGAGCGGCGCGCCAAGACGACAACCGAGCGTGAAGCCGCCGGCCGGCTCCATCGGCGCGTCAGGCCTCCTTCACGGCGGCCTCCATGCGGGAGAATTCGGCGTCGACCTCTGGATCCTCGGTGTACGTCAGGCGGCTCACTATGACCGCCACGAGAAGATTGAGAAGGAAGCCTGGGACGATCTCGTACATCTTCGCTTTGAGGAAATCCACATTGGCCCACACGAAAACGGTGACGGCGCCCGTGACCAGCCCGGCGAGCGCGCCCGTAGGCGTCAGCTTCCTCCAGTAGAGGCAGAGAATGACGATCGGGCCGAAGGCCGCGCCGAAGCCGGCCCAGGCGAATTCGACGAGTTGGAGGATGGCCGAGTTTCGGTCGAGAGCCATGAGGGCGGCCACGATCGCGACGCCGAGGACGCTGAGCCTGCTGAAAATCAGGAGATTCCTGGCTGAGACCTTGCGCCCCATCAACGAGTAGAGGTCCTCCACCAACGCCGAGGCGCAGACGATCATCTGGCTGGACATCGTCGACATGATCGCAGCGAGCACCGCCGCGAGGACGAGCCCCGCAACAAAGGGGTGGAAGAAGATCCGACTCATGACGAGGAACACCTCCTCGGAATCCCCTTTTCCGAGCTTTATCTCAGGATCGCCCGCGAAGTAGCCGATTCCGATGAGCGCCGTGAAGATCGCGCCGGAGGCGCTCAGGACCATCCAAAAGAGGCTGATTCTGCGAGCGGTCTTCGCCTCGCCGGGGCTGCGCAGCGCCATGAATCGGACGATGATGTGGGGCTGTCCGAAGTAGCCCAGCCCCCAGGCCGACGTCGAAATTGCCGCGACGATCCACAAAAAAGCGTTGTTGGAGAAACCCGAAAAGAGGTTGAAGGCCTCGGGCTTGACGTCGGTGATCCGGCTCGTGGCCTCGGACCACCCGCCGAGTTCGAAGATCGTGACGATCGGAACCGCTACGAGTGCGGCGAGCATGAGGAGGCCCTGGGCGACGTCGGTCAGAGTGGCGCCTAAGAAACCGCCGAAAAGGGTGTATACGAGGGTGACCACGGCAACGACGGCCATTCCGGTGAAGTAGTTCCAGCCGAAGGAGCTGACGAAGAACTTGCCCGCGGCGACCATTCCCGACGAGACGTAGAAGGTGAAGAAGACGAGAATGACCAGAGCCGCCAGGATGCGCAGCTGCCGCGAGTTCCGCTTGAGCCGCTTGGCGAAAAAGCTCGGAATCGTGATCGCATTGTCCGCGACCTCCGAATACGCCCGCAGGCGCGGCGCGATGAAGCGCCAGTTGAACCAAGCCCCGACCGTGAGTCCGATCGCTATCCACGACTTGATGAGCCCCGCGGCATAGATCGCACCGGGCAATCCCATGAGCAGCCAGCCGGACATGTCCGCGGCGTTGGCCGACAGGGCGGCAATGCCGGGAGACAGCTGACGCTCGGCGAGCATGTAGCCGTCGACATTCGCGGTGCGGCGGTATGCGTAGTAGCCGATGCCGAGCATGACGGCGAAGTAGAGCAAGATCGCGAGCAACTGATAGGTGTCGGCGGACATCGCAGCCCCTTCCCTTATGTGGCCGAATGGGGACTAGACTACTGGAATTCTCTGGCTTTGTCCCATATTCGTCATAATTTGGTAAAGAATTATCATCGAAAGACTATCAAAGGCTTTCAACCAGAATATAAACCCAAGGACCAAAAGCCAAACGGCAAAACCGAGGCCAGGCCTCCCGAATGAGGATCGCCAGAATGCGGGCAGGCACCGGAATGCAGGGGTGCTGCCGCCTTCGTCATGCGCGCCGGCGATGGCGGCAGCCGCGTCTTTCACGGCTCGCGACAGGCCCGAGGCGAACGGCCTTCGAAAGCCCGACAGAACTGACGAGACGGCCGCGGCAATCGCCTCCGGCGCAAGGCGGGGCAGCACCTCCACTCGGAAGGCGGCCGGCCAGGCCGGTATTCGGGGCCAAGCCGCCCATCCCCGGCCGATGCCGGCGATACCGGGCGATCGCGCTACTGGCAGCGCTCCATGACGATCTCGCGCACCCTCGCGGCATTGGCCTTGCCGCCGGTCGCCTTCATCACCGCGCCGACTATTGCCCCGGCAGCCTGGACTTTTCCGCCGCGGATCTTCTCCGCCACGTCGGGGTTCGCGGCGAGCGCCTCGTCTACCGCGGCGACGAGGGCGCCGTCGTCGCTCACAACCTCCAGTCCGCGAGCCGAAACGACCTCGGACGGCGTCCCTTCGCCCGCAAGGACCCCCTCGAGCACCTGCCGGGCGAGCTTGTCGGTGAGCTTGCCGTCGCGAACCAGGCCGTCGAGCTCGGCTATGTCCGAGGGGGTGACCGGCGCCTCCCGCAGTTCGACGTCGGCTTCCTTGGCGTGCCGGGCGATGTCGCCCATCCACCACTTGCGCGCGCCGGAGGGACTCGCGCCCGCGGCCACGGTCGCCTCGACGAGGTCGACGGCGTCGGCGTTGACGAGGTCGCGCAGCTCCTCGTCAGAAAGCTCCCACTCGACCTTTACGCGGCGGCGCTTGGCGGCGGGAAGCTCGGGCATGCCCGCCCTGAGCTCCTCGACCCATGCGGGGTCCGGGGCCACGGGAACGAGGTCGGGCTCGGGAAAGTACCGGTAGTCCTCGGCGTCGGACTTCACGCGGCCCGCCGACGTCGTCCCGTCGCCCTCATGGTAGTGCCGGGTCTCCTGGACCACGGCCCCGCCGGCGGCGAGGATGGCGGCTTGTCGGCAAATCTCGTAGCGGACGGCATTCTCGATGCCCCTGAAGGAGTTGACGTTCTTCGTCTCCGTGCGGGTGCCGAAGGGGGCGTCGGGCCCCTCGCGCAGCGACACGTTGACGTCGGCGCGGACGTTGCCCCGTTCCATTCTGGCCTCGGAGACTCCCAGGGCTCGGAAGACGTCGCGCAAGGAGCGAACGTATGAAGCGGCGATTTGCGGGGCCTTCGCCCCCACGCCGGTGGCCGGGTGCGAGACGATCTCGACGAGGGGCACGCCCGCGCGGTTGTAATCCACGAGAGAGTAGTCCGCCCCCTGGATCCTTCCCTCGGCGCCGCCGACGTGGGTGTTCTTTCCGGCGTCCTCCTCCATGTGCGCACGCTCGATCGGGAAACGATAGGACGAGCCGTCGGGGAGGTCGATGTCGAGGTGGCCCTCGTAGGCGATCGGCTCATCCGACTGGGAGGTCTGGAAGGCCTTCGTCAGATCGGGATAGAAGTAGTTCTTGCGCGCGAATCGGCACGAGGATGCGATCGAGCAGTTGAGCGCCAGTCCGATCTTGATCGCGTACTCCACCGCCTTCGCGTTGACGACGGGAAGCGAGCCGGGGAGCCCCAGCGAAACCGGAGTCACATGGGTGTTGGCGTCCCCGCCGAAGGCGTTGGGGGCGCCGTCGAACATCTTCGTTTCGGTGCCGAGCTCGACGTGGACCTCAAGCCCGATGACGGGGTCGAAGCGGGCGACCGCCTCGTCGAAATCCATGAGTTCTTCCATCACTTTTCCTCCCAATCGGCCGCCGGACAGCTTTGGGCCAGCGGTTCTCCAAGCCCGGCCTCGACGGCGCCCGCGACCCGGTACATCTGAGCGTCCGCGTGGGCGGGCGCAAGAATCTGAAGCCCGACGGGAAGGCCGTCGGCAAGCCCGCTGGGCACGGAAATTCCCGGTATTCCAGCCAAATTCGCGGGAATCGTCGTAATGTCGAGGACGTACATCGCCAGCGGGTCTTCCAGTTTGGAGCCCAATTCCCATGCGGTCACGGGCGACGTCGGCGAAACGAGCACGTCCGCCTCGCCGAAGGCGGCGTCAAAATCGCGCTGCACGAGCGTGCGCACCTTCTGGGCGCTGCCGTAATAGGCGTCGTAGTAGCCCGAGGACAAAACGTGCGTCCCCAAGACGATCCGCCGTTTGACCTCCGGGCCGAAACCCGTCCCTCGCGTAGCGGCCATGACCGTTTCCGCGGTGACAGGCCCATCCTCCGGCTCGACGCGGATTCCGTAGCGCATGCCGTCGAATCGCGCCAGATTCGAGGAAACCTCCGCCGGCATGATGAGGTAGTAGGCCCCCAGCGCGTACTCGAGCGAGGGGCAAGAAACCTCGACGACCTGGGCCCCCAGATCCTCGATCGCCTTAAGCGCTTCCTGGAAGGATGCGACGACGCCTTCCTGGCAGCCCTCCCCGCCCAGCTGCTTGACCACGCCCACGCGCACGCCCTCCAGCGGCTTCGTCGAAGAGGCCGCCGTGGCGACGATTTCTTCGAAAGGCGGGACCGGGGCATTGAGCGACGTCGAATCGCGCGGATCATGCCCCCCGACGATCTCCTGGAGAGCGGCGGCGTCCGCGACGTTTCTGGCGAAGGGCCCGATCTGGTCGAGGGAGGAGGCCATGGCGACGAGGCCGTAGCGCGAGACGCCCCCGTAGGTCGGCTTCGCTCCGACGGTTCCAGTGACCGCGGCGGGCTGGCGAATGGAGCCGCCGGTGTCCGAGCCGAGCGCCCACGGGACCATGAAAGCGGAGACCGCTGCGGCGGACCCTCCCGAGGATCCCCCCGGAATCCGGTCGAGGTCCCAGGGGTTGTGCGTCGCGCCGTAGGCGGAGCGCTCCGTGGAGGACCCCATAGCGAATTCGTCCATATTGGTTTTGCCGACGATCGGCAGGCCGACCTCGCGGAGCCTTTCGACCACCGTCGCGTCGTAGGGGGGAAGCCAGCCTTCCAGTATTTTCGACGCGCAGGTCGTGGGCTTGCCGCGGGTGACCATGTTGTCCTTGACCGCGATCGGCACTCCGGCGAAACGGTGGAGGCTCTCGCCCGCGGCGCGCCTGGCGTCGACGTCGCGGGCGGCGGCCAGCGCCCCTTCGTCGTCGACTGAAAGGAAGGCGCCCACCCGCGCATCGACCGCGCGGATCCGGTCGAGGCAGGCCTGCGTCAGCTCGACGGAGGTCGTCTCGCCCGCCCGGAGCTTGCGGGCCATCTCCGCGGCGGAAAGCTTGAGGAGATCCTTCATCATTCCTCCCCCAAGATCTGCGGGACGAGGAATTTTCCGTCCTCGGACGCGGGGGCGGCGGCCAAAACCTCGTCGCGGTCGAGAGTCGGGACGACGACGTCGGCGCGCATGACGTTGGTCAGCGCGATGGGATGGCTCGTCGCCGGAACGTCGGGGGTGGCGACCTCGGAGACCTTGGCTACGGCGGAGGCGATCACGTCGAGTTCCCCGGCCATTCGCTCGATTTCCCCTTCGGTGAGGCGAATGCGAGCGAGGCCGGCCAGACGTGCAACCTCGTCAACTGAGAAAGACGACATGCGTTCAATATTACGCGGTTGCAAGCGAACTCGCCGGGGCGCGTCCGGGGTAGTTTTTCACGGAGCGGCCGATGCGAAAACGACGTCTCTCTCTATACAGTTGGACCATGCGAAAATTCCGTGGCCCCAAGCAGCGCCATGTCCTTTCCGCCGCCAAATGGTGGGCTTTGGGAACGGTTGCCGCGCAGGCCGCCGCAATCGCCACTGTCAGCGTCATTGACGCCATGCGGAAAAAGAGGGCGCCCCAGTCGGGCCGTTTCCCCCACCTTCCACCCCAAAACGCGCAGGTCGGGCCAAACTCGATGACGATCTTCACCTACGGCCGCGAGCTTTACGACGCCATGCTCGCCGACATCCGCGCCGCCAAGGACCGCATTTTCTTCGAATGGTTCATCATCAAAGCCGATGAGACGGGGGCGGAGTTCCGCAACGCCCTCATTGAAGCGGCGCAGCGCGGAGTCGACACATACGTGATCATCGACACATGGGGCAACGCGAATCAGGATCCTCGTTTCCGCCGTCTGCCGAAGATGGAGCATCTGCACACGCTCCTCTTCCCCTTCGTCCGCCCCGGCCTGTTCAACGGCCGCGCGCGCGACAAGGGGCGGGACCACCGGAAAATCCTCACCGTCGACAAGCGCATCGGGTACGTGGGCGGGTACAACATTGGCACTCTCTACGCCCACGAATGGCGCGACACCCACGTGCGAATCGAGGGGCCGGCCGCCTGGGAGCTCGACGACGCCTTCATCGACATGTGGAACGACTACCGCAAGAAGCATCATCCGGCCATCGCCGACGACGGCGTGACCGACTGGGACGCCACCGTCCGCGCGGTCATGAACACTCCGGCCCTCAACGTCTTCCCGATCAGCGCCCTGTACATGGACGCCATCAACCGCTCCGCCGTCCGGGTGTGGATCACGATGGGCTATTTCATACCCGAGGAGCCGATGCTCATCGCCCTGACAAACGCCGCACGCCGCGGCGTCGACGTCCGCGTGCTCATCCCCGAGTACTCGAACCACATCGTCGGCGATTGGGCGGGGCGCCCCCACTACGAGCGCCTTCTGCGCTCGGGGGTGCGAATCTTCCTCTACGAGGAAGCCATGGTCCACGCCAAGACGATGACCGCCGACGGACGGTGGTCCACCGTCGGCACGGCAAACATCGACCGGCTCTCGCTTCGAGGCAACTTCGAGATCAACGTCGAGGTCTTCGACGCCGGATTCGCCGCGGCCATGGAGCGCATATTCGAGGTCGATCTCGCCAACTCGCATGAGCTGACCCTCGAGCAGTGGCAGGCGCGCGGAAGGCGCGACAGGGTTCTCGAGACGGTTCTGCGCCCTCTGGCGCCGCTGCTGTGAGAGCAGACCGCTTCAAGAGCCTGCCGTTTTGGGACTAGGCGCCGGTTTCGGAGCGGACGCCCTTCCAGGAACAGGCGCGGGTTTCGAAGCGAGCGTCCCTAGGAAAGGCGCCGTTTTCCGAGTGAGCGCTCTTCTAGGAACAGGCGCCGTTTTCCGAGCGGACGCCGGGGCCGGGGCATTCCCCCCCCCTCACGTCTGCGGCGTCCTCGTCGGAATCTCGCCGGTGCGAAGGAGCTCCTCAAACTGCTCCTCGTCGAGCGTCGGCACGCCCATCGACTCCGCTTTCGCAGCCTTGGATCCGGGATTCGCCCCGACGACGACGGCCGCCGTCTTCTTCGAGACGCTTCCGGCTGCCTTGCCGCCCCTGGCCTCGATGGCCTCCTTGACCGAATCGCGGGTGTAGCCAGCGAGCGTCCCGGTGGCGACCACGGTCATCCCCTTCAGGGTCTGCGGAAGCTCCTGTTTTTCGGCGGCCTCGTCTGCGAAAGCGACACCGGCGGCCTCCCAGGCATCGACGACCTCGGTGTGCCAGGGGACATCGAACCAGTCGAGGAAAGACTGGGCGATGACCCGGCCTACGCCGTCGATTTGCGCTATCTCTTCGACGGAGGCCTCCCTGGCCGCGCCCAGCGACCCGAAGGCCGAAGCGATCGCTTTCGCAGCGGTCGGGCCGACGTGCCGAATCGACAGCGCGACGATCTTTCGCCACAGCTCTTTCGTTCGGGCGGCCTGCAATTCTGCGACGACGAGCTCGATCATCTTTCCCGGCTTCGAAGGCGACGCGAGCTCGGCGGGCCTGCCCTGGGGACGGCGCCATTTCGGCTTCGTCCAGGCCGCCCGGACACGGCGAAAGTCGCCCGTCGGCTCGCCTTTGACCCGAACCTCCTGCCATATCCACACGTCTTGGACGCTCTCGGCGGCAAGCGCGAAGAGCCCCGCCTCCGAGGAAAGCGCGGGCGTCTGGGGGGCTGGAATTCCGAAGCTCCGCTGGACCTCCGGGGCGACGATGTGCTCGGAGTCGATTATCGCGCCGTCGTGGTCGACGACGCCGAGTTCGCGCAGTTTCTCCGGCGACGCAAAGACCGTGCGGGTGCGGCCGTCTTCGCCCTCGATGTGCAGCTTGCGCCCCTTCGCAAAAGCCATGAGCGCATCGGGGCGGCGGCGTTCGGGATCGGTCAGCCACAGCGAGGTCTCCTCGCCGAGCGCTTCGACGTCCAGGGCAGCGCGGCTGCCGATGTAGGCGACGCGCTCGGCCAGCTGGGCGGGGCACGAGCGGGCGTTGGGGCAGCGGATGTCGACGTCCCCCTCCTTGGGCGGGGCCAGCTCGGTCCCGCACGACGGGCAGACGGACGGCATCGTCCACTCGCGCTCGCTCCCGTCGCGCAACGCCCTCACGGGGCCGAGAACCTCGGGAATGACGTCGCCGGCCTTTCGCACGACGACAACGTCGCCTATGAGCACGCCCTTGCGCGCGACCTCCGAGGGGTTGTGAAGCGTCGCCTGCGCGACGGTCGACCCGGCGACCGTCACGGGCTTCATGACGGCGAAGGGGGTGACGCGCCCCGTGCGCCCCACCTGCACCTTGATGTCGAGCAGCCGCGTCTCGACCTCCTCCGGCGGATATTTGTAGGCCACGGCCCACCTGGGCACGCGCGACGTGGCCCCCAAGTCCTCCTGTTCGGCGCGCGAGTCTATTTTGAAGACGGCGCCGTCGATGCCGTGAATGAGATCAGATCGCAAATCGGCGTACTCGCGGACGAATCCTTCGACGTCGTCCCAGCTTGAGACGAGCCGCGCATACGGGGAAACGGGCACACCCCATTCCTCGAAAAGCTCGTAAAGGCCCTTTTGGCTCGCCAGCTTCTCGTCTACGGCCGAGGACGCCCCGTCGATGCGCCCGGCGCCGTGGGCGATGAAATCCAACGGACGTTCGGCCGCCGCTTTTGGGTCTTTCTGCCGGAGCGATCCGGCCGCTGCGTTGCGGGGATTGGCGAACTCCTTGAGCCCGGCGGCCCTCTGCCGCGCGTTGAAGCCGTCGAATTCGGCGAGCGGAATGAAGCCTTCGCCCCGAATTTCGACGACGTCGGGGAAATCCCCCTTCAAGGACCGAGGCACGGACGAAATGGTGCGAATGTTCGCGGTGACGTCCTCCCCTGTCACCCCGTCGCCGCGCGTCGCGCCGACGGCGAGCTCGCCCCCGACGTAGCGAAGGTTGACGGCCAGACCGTCGATTTTCACCTCGGCGGTGCATCTCGCGGCCCCGGCGGTCCCCTCGTACCACTCTTTGAGGTCGTCGAGGGTGAAGACGTCCTGCAACGAGTAGAGCCTTTCGAGGTGTGTGACGTTTTCGAAGCCCGCGGCTGCGGGGGCGCCGACGGACTGGGCAGGCGAGGAATCGACCGCCAACTCCGGATGCTCCGCCTCGAGGCTCCGCAATTCCCGGACGAGCCGGTCGTAGTGCTCGTCGGTGACGATCGGCTCGTCGCCCGAATGATAGGCCGCTTGGGCTGAAGACACGAGGGGGGCTATCTCGTTCCAACGCTCGCGGGCGTCGCCGAAATTCTCAGTCACCTCACCATTGTGGACCATCGGACGGCTCGAGGCTCGCTCATCCTCGCGAAGGGCCGAGGATCCCCCCAAAGGACCGGTCGCGCACACAAGAAAACATGGCGCATGCCACTAATTCCATGCGACCCCGGCTAATTTTCACGCTTTCGCATGGAAATTTCAGACATACCATGCGAGCGACACGCAAACCTCCTCCGTCCGTAGACCTATTTTCTGCTGCCTGACCGTATCCTTGTGTCTATGGCACAAGTGTGGCGTGGCTATGTGACGTTCAAGGGGGTTAGCCCCATCGACGTCGTATCCGCGTTACTCGTCGGACTCCTTTTCTGGTTCCAGCCAACTCCCTTCCTCATCCCCTTCACCCAGCTTCCGATAGAGCGCCAAGGGCTCGGCTGGTTTGCCAGCCTTCTCATCGGGCTGGCCTACGCCGTCCCCATGGCCTTTCGGCGCACGCACCCCGTGCCGAGCGCGCTGACGATTCTCTGCGGAGCCGGCGTCCATCTCCTCCTCGAGCCCGCAAACATCACCCTCGCCGACTTCGCCGTGGTGGCCGCGGTCTACGCCGTGACCGTCTACGGGCCCGTGTGGGCCCACCGCCTCGTTCTGAGCCTCACGCTGCTCGGATCGTTCTTCATCGCGATCCCGACCCTCACGATGGGCGGGGCGATACGCAACGACTGGGCGACGTGGGGTCCGTTCCTGGGAATCGTCACGTACATCATGGCCGTGACCCTCGCCGTCTACGGCCTGGCCCTCGCCAGGCGCTCGCAGCTGGCGAAAATGCTCTCGCTCATGCGCATCGCCAACGACGCGCAGGCCGCCGCGAAAACCGAGAGAGAGCTCGCCGTGCTCGAGGAGCGCTCGCGCATCGCCCGAGAAATGCACGACATCGTCGCGCACACGCTTTCGGTGGTCATCGCGCAGGCCGACGGCGGACGCTACGCGGCGACGAAAGACCCCGAAGCCTCCACCCGCGCCCTCGCCACCATTTCCGACATGGCCAGGGACGCGCTCAAGGACATCCGCTCGATCATCGGGGTCCTTCGGGAGTCCGAAGGCGACGAGCAGCCGACCCTTCCTCAGCCGATCGAACGCGACCTGGAGACGCTCGTGCGGAACGTGCGCGATTCGGGCGTCAAGGTCTCCTTCGTCCGCACGGGACAGTCGCGCACGCTTCCCGTCGGCGTCGGAAACGCCGTTTACCGCATCTGCCAGGAAGCCATCACCAACTCTCTCAAGCACGCGGGCCCGACGCCCCACATCACCGTGCTGCTTCAGACCACCGATGCGGCCCTGCTCTTACAAGTCGACGACGACGGGCGCGGCGCAGCGGCCCCGAGCGACGGAAAGGGCCACGGCCTCATCGGAATGTCGGAGCGCGCGTCGGCATTCGGCGGCAGCGTCACATCCGGCCCACGCCCCGGAGGCGGCTTCCGCGTCCTCGCATCCATTCCAATTCCTCACCTCGACAACAGCAATAGGAGCGAACATGACTGAGGTATCTAAAATCCGCGTGGGTCTCGTCGACGACCAAGCCCTCGTGCGGACGGGCTTCGCCATGGTGATCGACTCCCAGGACGACATGAAGGTCGTCTTGGAGGCGAGCAACGGCAAAATCGCCCTCGAACGCCTGACCGTCGTGCCCGCGGACGTCATCCTCATGGACATCAGGATGCCCGTCATGGACGGGCTCGAAGCGACGGCGACGATCACCTCCAAACCGCTTCCCACCGGCGTCTCCCCGAAAATCCTCATCCTCACGACGTTCGAAGAGGAGGAGTACATCATGGGCGCCGTCCAGGCCGGCGCCTCGGGATTCCTGGTCAAGGACGCGCCGCCGGACCAGATGCTCGAGGCGATCAGGACGATCCACCGCGGCGACGCCGTGATCGGCCCCTCGTCGACGAAGAAACTGGTCGAGAAGCTGGCCAAGGAGGCCACCGCAATGCGGGCCACCGACCCGCACATCCTCGACGGGCTGACCGAGCGCGAGATCGAGGTGCTCAAGCTCGTCGCGCAGGGGCAGACCAACGGCGAGATTGCGAAGACCCTGACGGTGGCGGAGGCCACGATCAAGACCCACATCGGCCACATCTTTTACAAGCTCGGTGCGCGCGACCGCGTTCAGGCCGTCGTCCTCGCTTATGAAGCCGGCCTCGTTCGTCCGGGCGATCTGACGTGACTGACATCCTCTCGGCGTCGTCGCTGACAAAGGTCTACGGCGAGGGGCCGCTTGCCGTTCGCGCCTTGAACGAGGTGAGCCTCGCCTTCCCCAGGGGACGGTTCGCCGCGATCCTGGGGCCTTCCGGCGCGGGAAAGTCTGCCTTCCTCCACATCGTGGGAGGCTTGGACGCCCCGACGTCGGGAAGTGTGACGGTCGCCGACCTCGAACTCCCCTTTGCCGACGAAGAAGCGCTGGCCCGGATCCGTTCCGAACACATCGGCTTCGTCTTCCCCGGGGAGAACCTCCTGCCTCATCAAACGGCACGCCAGAACATTGAGCTTCCGATGCGGCTGCGGGGCGAGAAAGCCGACGAAGGCTGGTATTCGTCGGTGGTCAGGACCATGGGCATCGCGGGCGTCATGGACGAGCTTCCGGCCCGCCTTCCGCGGGCGATGCAGCAGCGCGTCGCCGTCGCCCGCGCGGTCCTGGGGCGCCCCTCCGTCGTCTTGGCCGACGATCCCGCGCATTCCCTCGACGCGAGGGCCTCGCTGGAGATCGTCGAATTGCTGCGCCTTTGCGTGCGGGAATTCGGGCAGACCGTGCTCATGTCCACCCAGGATCTGGCGGAAGCGGCATTGGCCGAACGGGTGGTCCTGTTCTCCGACGGCGGCGTCGCCGGCGAGATATCCGACCCCACTCCAGTTTCCATCCTCACCGCCCTTGAGGCGCTGAGCCTACGCTCGGGGCCGGGATGATAGACCAACTCGTCGGCTCGATCCTGGCCAACCGGGTGAGGTACCTTCTGGCGGCGCTCGCCATTGCCGTCGCGAGCGCCCTGACAGTCGTGTGCCTGGCCGTGGCAAGTTACGTGAGGACGGCCTTTCCGGCCGCGCCCGCGGGCGACTTCGGACAGGCGCAGGCCGCAGTCACGGTGGCCGAAGCCGCTCAAGACCGGGATGTCGCGAAATCCGTCGAACGCTTGAAATCCGTCGGGGAAGTCTACTCCCAGCAGATTCACCGCGCGGCGATCACGCGCACCACCGCATCGAAGGCTCTGACGGTGACCGAAACACCGAATGCGCGCTTCGGCTTCTACCGGCTGCTTGAGGGAAAGAAGCCGAAGCTGACGAACGAGATCGCCATAAGCCAAACGACGGCGCAGCAGATGCGCCTCAAGGCGGGCGACACCATGACGGTGACCGTCTACTACAAGACCCCCGATTCCTCGGATTCCCAGTCTTTTTCCATAGGCATGCGAGTGACGGGCGTCTACAAGGAGCTCCACCGCGTCGCCCGGGGCGGGCATTCGTTCGCCGGCTACATCACCCCGGAGGCCGCAAAAGAATGGCGCAACCGGGAGGGGCGCCCGCCCGCCGACGCCGAAACGACCGTCTACGCCATCAGCGCCGCCGGCCATTCGGACGCCGAAATGCTCGCCGACCTTTCCGCAATTCCCGGCGCCTC
The DNA here is from genome assembly GCF_057238965.1 of Peptidiphaga sp. Lineage (NCBI taxonomy): Bacteria > Bacillati > Actinomycetota > Actinomycetes > Actinomycetales > Actinomycetaceae > Peptidiphaga > Peptidiphaga sp. The sequence continues at coordinate 13,714 of NZ_DBHHEV010000016.1, read as the reverse complement.
GGTCGAATCCCGACTCGGCGAGGACGAGCGGGGCCTCGGCGAAAGCCTTTCGCGCGCGAGCTTCGGCGCGGCCGCCATGGCCGTGGCTTTCGCCCTGTTCGCGCTGGGTTTGGCGGGGACCGTCGCTTGGAACGCCTTCCGGGCGGCGGGCGCCGCCCGGCGCCGTCAGCTCGCGCTCCTGGCGACCCTCGGAGCCTCTTCGCGCCGCATACGCAGGATGATCGCCTGGGAGGCGGTCACGGTGGGCGGCGTCGCCTCGGCCATCGGGGCTGCGGTCGGCATGAGCTTGACAAAGCTCGTGCCGCGGCTCGTTTTGGGCGATCCGGCTGCGGCCGTGCTTCCCGCGGGCGTCGAGTCTAACCCCCTCTACGGCTTTTTTGCCCTCGCCGCCGGCGCTTTCGTCGCGATTTCCACCGCAACCCCCTTCGTTTTCCGCTCTCGCGAGGCCGTCCCCTTGGAGGTCGTCGACGATTCCCTCACAGCCGCTCCCGGCGACGGAAAGACCATCCGGCCTACAGTCGCCTTTGGTTTGGTCGGAGCGGGCGCCGCCGTGACGTTCACAGGGGTCTTTTTCTCCAATCCGGGCGGCAATGAGGGGCCCCTGCTCGTCGTCATCGGCGCTTTGGCCCTTTTCCGAGGAATCGTCGGGCTCGCGCCGTCCGTGACGCGAAGGCTTGGAATTCCGCTGGCCAACCTTTTCGTCGGAAGCTTGGGCGGCGGACGCAACCGAGTCCGCCTTGCCTTCCTCGGCTCGCGGGAGCAAGGGGAGCAAGGAACGAGGGGCAAGCTCGCCCGGGCTGCCATGGCAACGCTGTTTGCCTCGACCTTCCTGCTGTCGTCGGCGGCGGTCGCGGCGGGAGTCGCCCACGCAAACGCGCTCGCCGCCATCGACGCCTCCTTCCCACGCGACGTCGACGTGCGCCAGGCGACTGACTCGGAGGGCGTCGGCCTCGGAATCACCGCCTCACAGGAAAGGGCCGCCGCGGCAAACCCCAATGTCGCCGCCGTTGTGCCGGTCTATGAAACCAAGGTCAATTCGGACTTCGGCAAACTCACCCTTTCCGCCGTCGATCCGGTTCGCGCCTCGTCAGCCCTGCGAGGCGATTCGCATCCGGCGTACGAGAAAACGGGGACCGTCACCCTTCCCGAGCGCATGCGCACCGCGAAAACAGCCAAGAAGACGATCACCCTGACGGGGCGCGACGGCAAGGAGCTGAAGCTGTCGGTCGCTTTCGGCGGCGTGGCCTCCCCCACAGTCTCGCTGAAAGACTTGCGGAAGCTCGACGACGTCGGAACGCCCGCAGCCCTGTGGCTGAGAACGCGGGGCGACGAGCCCGTCGTCGAAAAGGTCCGATCCATCGCCCACGACGTCAACGAAGCCAGCGGCGACGCGTTCGCGAAGGTCACATCTGCCTTGCTGCGTCAACGATCCGCCTATTCCGCCGCCGTCGATTCGATCGCGCGTCTGCTGACCGGGGCGCTCACAGGCTTGGCGGTCGCATCTGGCCTCGGCGCGTCGCTTGCGATCTCCCTCTCGCTCTCGGCCAAACGGCGCGATTTCGAGATTCTTCGCGCGATAGGCGCATCCGGGGGCTCGATTAGGCGGGCGGAGGCTTGGCGCCAATGCGGGCTTGCATCCGCGGGAATGATCCCTGGAACGCTTCTGGGAATCCTGGTTTCCTCGGGCGTGGGCGCCGCATTCTTCTCGTGCATGGGCGGCTCGGTGAGAGGCGCACTTCCGCTCCTCGGCCTCGTCTGTGTTCTCCTTGCCGAGGCGACAACAATCGGATTAGTGATTTATTTCACTTTAAGGACGTTAACCGGGAGACATTTGGCCCAGTCCGCAAGGCTAGTGGGCCGCAAGTCCAACTCGTGAGCATAAGGAAGGCCGAACATCACGAAAAAAGGTCTTTACGTGGAGGCTGAAACCTGCCACCCTTATTAACTGCACGCATCACGCACGGCGTGCTAACACACGAAGGAGATACATCGATATGGATTGGCGTCACCGGGCTGCCTGCCTCACTGAGGACCCGGAGCTGTTCTTCCCCATAGGCAATTCGGGCCCGGCCATCGCGCAGGTCGAGCAGGCCAAGCGAGTTTGCAATCGTTGTGCCGTCCAAGACATTTGCCTCAAATGGGCCTTGGACACAGGCCAGGACGCTGGCGTATGGGGCGGGCTTTCCGAAGAAGAGCGACGTTCGCTCAAGCGCAGAACGGCACGCGCACGCCGTTCTAGTCTGGCATAGGGACGGCGCTCTGGCGGCGCTCCGCAGCGCCGCCGGGTTTGCGCGCCCTCGCTTGGCCGTCTCGCCCCTGCCCGTCGGGAGGCTTTGGGCGGCCTATGAGCCTTTTCTACTTGCCGACGAACGCCTCGATATGAACTCGAGTGCCCCCTCCCGGGCGCGAGCGCCACTGGATTGAGCCGCGAAGCTCCGCCTCGACCAGCGTTTTGACGATTTTCGTGCCCAGCCCTTTGCCGGGCCCGCCGTCTGCGATTCCCAAGCCGTCGTCTTCGACGTCGATCGTCAGGCGATCGCCGTCCCGGTCCGCCGTCACTTCGATGTGGCCGCCGTCGACCAGGCCGTGTTCGACGGCGTTGGACACAAGCTCGGTCAGCACGACGGCAAGCGACGTCGTCTTCGTCGCATCGATTTTGCCGAAATCGCCCGTGAGATGCGTGGTCACCGACACGTCAGTGGACGCGACGTCGCGCGCAAGGTTGAGCAGTGCGCCGAACACTTCTCCGAAATCGACGTTTTCCTCGACCGTCTCCGAGAGCGTTTGATGGACGAGGGCGATCGTCGCCACGCGACGCTGGGCGTTCTCCAAGGCCTGCTTCGTTTCCGCGTTCACGCCGGCGCTGCGCGCCTGCATGCGCAAAAGGGCGGAGACCGTTTGGAGATTGTTCTTCACCCGATGGTTGATCTCGCGGATAGTCGCGTCCTTCGTCAGCAGCTCCAGCTCGCGATGGCGCACCTCCGTGACGTCGCGGCACATAAGGATCCCGCCCAGTTTCCTGCCCCTGTCCTTCAGGGGCACCGCCCGCAGCGAAAGGATGACGCCGTGGGCCTCGACCTCTGCGAGCCACGGCGCCCGCCCCATGACGACGACGGGGAGCGCCTCGTCCACGACGCTGTGGTCCTCGATGACGTCCGTGATGACCTCGGCCAACAGGCTGCCGACGATTGGCCCCCCGATCCCGAGCCGATGGTAGTTGGAGACCGCGTTCGGGTTCGCGTAGAGCACGACGCCCTCAGGATCGAGGTGGACGAATCCGTCCGTCATGCGCGGGGTGCCGTGCCTGTACCCGGTCGGCCTGCCGTCGAAGGGAAACTCGCCCGTCGTCACCATGTGGACGAGCTGCGAAGAGATGGTCGAATAATTGGTGGTCAGCGCCGGCACCTGGACCGGAACGACGTCCAGCGAGTCGGCCTCGGTGACGCACAGCGCGGCGACGGCCTTTCCCTCACGGCGAACAGGAACCACTTTGAGATTGAACCCCTGGCGAGGGATCAGCCGTTCGACGCCGCCGTCGAGGACTTCGTCGATCGCCTCGGCGAGCCACGGCTCGATCTGACGCCCCACGATGTCGTTCTCGTAGAAGGTGCTCGCCGTGGCCGGCCTGCACTGCGCCACTACGGTTGTGCAGCCGCCCACGTCCTGCACGATGAGAAGGAGGTCCGAAAAGGAAACGTCCGCTATCGTCTGCCAATCCCCCACAAGCTGGTGAATCCATTCCTGGTCCGCCGTGGTGAGGCCGCGGGCGCGGGCGAGCATGTTCGAAAGCGAAGGCATGTGCCTTAGCCTACCGCGGTCGTGCACAATAGATGGCATGGATATCTCTACCACACAGACCTACAACGCGAGCCCGAGCGCCGTCACGCAGGCGCTTCTCTCATCCGAGCTGGCGGCCAAGCGGGCCAAGCTGGCGCGCGTTGACGACTACACGCACACGGTCGACGGCTCGAAGGCCACGACCGTGGTGAACGTCCCCGCTGAGCGGCTCCCCTCCAAGGCCCGGACTTTCGCAAGAAACGGCGCAAAAGTGACGATCACTACAGTCGCTTCGGGCGACGGCGTGACGTACACCGTCGATCCCCACGGTCTGCCCGCCGAAGTTTCGGCGGCCCTCAAGCTTTCCGGCGACGCGACCACGACGGCCGACCTCTCTGCCACCCTCAAGGTGAAGATCCCCCTCCTCGGCGGGAAGATCGAGAAGAGGGCCGCCGGAATGGTCGATCGGCTGCTTGCCAAAGACGCCAAGCTGGTCGAGGAAGTCATCGAAGAACAGGGCTCATGACGGTCAATCGGGCCTACGAGGATCTGCTCGCCGACGTCCTGGAAAACGGGGCGGAGAAAGGCGACCGCACGGGCACGGGGACTCTCTCCGTGTTCGGGCGGCAGATCCGCTACCGCCTCGCCGAGGGCTTTCCACGCATCACCACGAAATTCGTGGCGATGAAGGCCGTCAAGGGCGAGCTCCTATGGTTCCTTTCGGGCGACACGAACGTTCGCTGGCTCCAGGAGCGAGGAATAACGATTTGGGACGAGTGGGCCGACGACGCCGGCGAGCTCGGCCCGGTCTACGGCTATCAATGGCGAAGCTGGCCTGCCCCCGACGGGAGGCATATCGACCAGATTCGGCAGGTGCTCGCCCAGCTGCGGGAGAACCCCGATTCGCGGCGAATGGTCGTCAGCGCCTGGAACCCGGCCGACCTCGACAAAATGGCGCTGCAGCCGTGCCACGCGATGTTCCAGTTCTACGTCGCCGACGGCAGGCTTTCCTGCCAGCTTTATCAGCGCAGCGCCGATCTTTTCCTCGGCGTCCCCTTCAACATCGCGTCCTACGCCCTGCTGACGCACATGATGGCTCAACAGGCGGGCTTAGATGTCGGCGATTTTGTGTGGACGGGCGGGGATTGCCATATTTACCTCAACCACGTCGAGCAGGCGAAAGAGCAGCTGACGCGCGAACCCTATCCTTTCCCCACGCTGCGTCTGAAGAAGGCCCCGTCGATATTCGAATACGCGATGGACGACATCGACGCCTCAGAGGGGTATCGGCACCATCCCAAGCTCCACGCCCCCGTGGCAGTATGAAGGCCGGATCCGTGTGATGCTCGGAGCGATCTGGGCGCAGGGCCGCGCACGAGCCATCGGGAAGGACGGCGCTTTGCCGTGGCGCCTCCCCGAGGATCTCGCGCTCTTTCGACGGGTGACCTCAGGGCATCCGGTGATCATGGGCCGCAAAACCTGGGAGTCGCTGCCGCCCAGGTTTCGCCCGCTTCCGGGGCGCCGCAACATCGTACTCTCCCGCGATCCGAGCTTCGCCGCCGACGGCGCGGAGGCCGTCCGATCCCTGGCCGAGGCGACGGAGGCGGCGTCGCACTGCGAACAGGCCTGGATCATCGGAGGCGCCGCCGTTTACGCCGAGGCCGTCGACCTCGCCGACGTCTTAGTCGTCACCGACGTCGATGTCGACGTCGAAGGCGCCGACGCCTTCGCGCCCTCGATCGGCGGCTCCTGGCGGAAAGCTGCCGGACTTCCCGAACGGGGCTGGCTCGCATCGGGAAGGCTGAACTATCGCGTGACCGTCTACTTCCGGCCGGGTGTGAATGCAGACGACGTCGTTCGAGCCGTCGCGGGCTGAGGCCCGTCGCGGATCTGAGCCAGCCCGGCTAAGACCGGGCGGGCGGCGAAAACGGACTCTTTCCCGCGCGCAATGAGCGCCGGAAAGGGTCCGCCTTCAAACAGCGGAGCGCAGGAGGCCCAAAACAGCTAAGCTCAGGAAGCCAAGCCAAAGCGGCGACGGCTCGGCTCGTCAGCCGTCGGTGTCGAACTGCGAGTTGTACAGCTCCGCGTAGAAGCCTCCGCGGGCCAGGAGCTCCTCGTGGCTGCCCGTCTCGACGATGTCGCCGTCGCGCATCACGAAGATGACGTCGGCGTTGCGGATGGTCGAGAGCCGATGGGCGATGACGAAGGACGTGCGGTCCTTCGTGAGCGTGTCGAGCGCCTCCTGAATGAGCTTCTCTGTGCGGGTGTCGATTGAAGACGTGGCCTCGTCGAGGATGAGAAGCGGATTGTCGGCGAGCATCGCCCTGGCGATCGTCACAAGCTGCTTTTGCCCGGCGGAAAGCGTGGTCTGCTCGGACAGGACGGAGTCGTATCCCTGCGGCAGCTGCGAGACGAGCTCGGAAAGCCCGACCTTGTCCATGACCTCGTCGAGGCGCTCGGGCGAGACCCCCTCGCTGCGGTAGACGACGTTTTCGCGCAGCGTCCCCTCGAAAGTCCACGTGTCTTGAAGGACCATCGAGAAGAGGGCGTCGACGTCCTCGCGCCGCATGGACGACGTCGGAATCCCGTCGATCCGGATCTCGCCGCCCCACAGCTCGTAGAAACGCATGAGCAGGTTGACCATCGTGGTCTTTCCCGCGCCGGTCGGCCCGACGATGGCGACCTTCTGGCCGGCCTTGACACTCGCGGAGAAATCGTGGATGACCTCCTGCCCCTCGACGTAGCCGAACTTCACATGGTCGAAATCGACATCGCCCCGAACCTCGGGGACGCCGGCCGGTTTGTCCGATTCGGCGTCCATTTCGGTTTCGTCCAGCAGTTCGAACACCCGGTTGCCTGCGGCGGCGGCGGATTGGAACGACGTCGCGGCCTCGGCCATCTGCCCGAGGGGGTTGGTGAAGATGCGGATGTAGACCATGAAGGCGACGATGACGCCCACGGCCACGGTTCCGTCGAGGACGAGCACGGCGCCGACGATGCACACGACGACGTACCCGAGATTGCCCACGAATCCCATGAGCGGCCACATGAGGCTGGAGAGGAACTGCGCCTTCCACGCGCTCTTGTACAGGGCGTCGTTGCGCTCATGGAACTCCCGGCGCGCGTTCTCCTCGGCGTTGAACGCGCGGACGACCGGATGGCCGGAGTACGTCTCTTCGATGTGGCCGTTGAGTGCGCCCAGCTGCCGCTGCTGAGCGACGAAGTGCTTCTGGCTGACGCCCATGATCGCCCCCGAGCCGACCACTCCGATGAGGGCCGCGCCGATGCCCGCGAGCGCCATCCTCCACTCAGTCGCAAACATCATGATCGCCGAGCCGAGAATCGTGATGACCCCGCTGACGATGGAGGCGACCGAGTTGTTGAGAGTCTGCGAGAGGGTGTCGACGTCGTTGGAAACGCAGGAAAGCGTGTCGCCGACCGACTGCCTGTCAAAGTACGCCAAGGGCAGACGGTCGATCTTGCGGTCGAGGTCCGAACGCATCTTTCGGGCGGTCCACTGGGTCGCACGGACCATGAGCAGGCCTTCGACGAAGTTGAAGAGGAAGGACCCTGCGAGAATCGCAACCGAGATGAGAGTCAGCCTCCGCACCTCGTCCATGTTCACGCGCCCCGCGAGCCCCTTTTCGATCTCGTCGGTGATGTCAGACAGGTATTCGGGCGCGATGACGGTGAGCACCGCGCCCGCCACGGCCATAAACGTCGCGGCGACGAGCAGCGCCCGCACCGGCCTGGCGTAGGCGAGAAGCTTTTTGACGGTGGGGCCCATGGCGCCTATGGCCTTGCGGTCCACGCCTCCGCCGTCCCCGCCGAAGAGGTCAGAGGTGAGGTTGTCGCCTTCGGAGAGGCCTTTTTCGCGATTGCTGCGGGCCAGTTCCAGGCCGCGCCGAACGGAGTCGAGGTCGCGCTCGTCCCGTCCGCCCGAGGCCTGTGCGGCGCCCCCGCCCAAAGTCTCGGCGGTTCCCTGTCCTTTCGAGGTTTCTTTGACTCCGCTCATGCCAGCTCCTCCTCGCTCAGCTGCGACAGCGCAATCTCCCGGTACACGGGATTGTTCGCGAAAAGCTCGTCGTGGGTTCCGGCGCCGACGATCCTCCCCTTGTCGACGACGAGGATCTTGTCTGCATTCCGGACGGTGCCGATCCGCTGGGCGACGATGATGATCGTCGCCCCCGCAGCGGCCTCTCGCAGCGCGGCTCGCACGTCGCGGTCCGTCTTGTAGTCGAGCGCGGAAAACGAATCGTCGAAGATCATGACCTCGCCGTCGCGGGCCACGGCCCGCGCGATCGAAAGCCTCTGCTTCTGACCGCCCGAGAAATTCGATCCGCCTTGCGCGACGGCCGAGGCGTAGTCATCCTCTTTCGTTGCGATGAATTCGGAGGCGTTCGCCACGCGTGCGGCTTCGACGACGTCGGCGGGGGCGAGCTCCTTCGCCCCCTTCCCGTAATCGATGTTCGAGGCGATCGTCCCCGAGAAAAGGGTGGCCTTCTGGGGAACGAGCGATATTCGATCGCGCAGCGCCTCCTGCTTCCACTCGCGGACGTCACGCCCGTCCAGGAGAACCTGCCCCTCGCGCACGTCGTAAAAGCGCGGAATGAGATTGACGATCGAGGACTTCCCCGATCCTGTCGAACCGATGACGGCGACGGTCTGCCCCGGCTCCGCTGTGAAAGAGATCTCCTTGAGGGCGTCGTCTTCGGCGTCGGGGTAGCGGAAGGAGACGTTCTTGAATTCCACCGTGCCTTTGAGGCCCGAACGGCCGACGCCGGCCCCGCCGTCCTGGATTGAGGGCTTCGCGTCCAACACCTCCAGGATTCTCTTCCAGGAAACCCTCGCCCTCGGAAGGAACACGAAGATGAAGGCCAGCATCATGAAGGCGCCGACGATCTGCAAGGCATAGGCCGAGAAGACGACCATCTGCGTGAAGAGGGTGATCCTCTCGGCGCCAGACGCAGAATCTATCATCCCCGCGCCCAGCGTGTAGATCGCGAGCGTCAGGGCGGTCATGAGCGCCGTCAGGGCGGGCATGAGAAGCGCGAAAGCAACCATCACCTGCGTGTTGTTGCGGGTCAGCTCCGCGTTCGTCTCCTCGAATCTTCCTTCGTGAAACCTCTGGGAGTTGTACGAGCGGATCACACGAAGGCCCGTCAGGTGTTCGCGCGTCACCCGATTGAGGTCGTCGGTGATTGTCTGCATCCTCATGAGCCGAGGCATCACGACGGCGGTTATGGCGCCCAGCAGAACGACGAGGACGGCGACCGCGATCGACGTCGCCGCCGTCCAAGTCCCGTTGGCGCCCGAAATCTTGGTCATCGCCCAAACCGCCAGTATCGGCGATTTGACGAGCATCTGAACGCCCATGACGATGAAGAGCTGCACCTGGTTGACGTCGTTGGTCGACCGGGTGACGAGGCTGGGCGTGCCGAACTTCCCGACCTCGGGAAGCGAGAAGTTCAGGACCTTCTCGAATACGTCGGCGCGCATCCTGCGGGAGACCCTCGTCCCGATGACGGCCGTGCAATAGCCCGTGGCCACCATCGCGGCCATTGAGCCGAGCGCGCTCGCAAGCATGAGGGCGCCCTCCCCGAGGACGTCCTGCATGCGAGTCCCCGGAGTGACAATGCGTTTGGTGATCTCCTGCATGTACTCGGGAACCTTGAGGTCGAAGTAGACCTGCAAGACGATGGTTGCCAGGGCGATCGCGGCGAGCAACCACTCTCGACGGCCGATGAATTGTCTTATCCGCATAGCTGCCTTCTTCTCCTCACGACGTAGGCGTTCAACACTACTCCGCCCAAGACTTCAAACATTGTTTTGCCGGTGCGGCGTTCGCCACCAGTTTGCAATCGCACGCATATGAGTGTACTTTATACCTTCTACGCAAACGGAATACGCGAAGGGTCGCTTGCGTTGCGTAGACGATGCGCCACAGCAGGGCGCTCAGCCGTTGGCTTGCCGCCAGCGGCAAGCACGCACGAAAGTGTCGGCGTTCCTCACCTGTTCGCCGTTGAGGAGTAGGTACAAATGAATAAGGAGAAAGAAACGCGGCGCAAGGACCGCGCCGCAGCCGAGTTGCAATCGGCTCGCGCAGAGTTCGCTTCGCTCGATCGTCACGCTTCGCCGTCTCGCGCAGAGCGCGCGGCATTCCGCCTGAAGGCGGCGCAAGACGCCTGGGAGAAGGCAAACGCGACCGAGCTTGCAGCCTGAGCGCCTGGCCCCCGTCGGCATTCCCAACGGGGGCCAGATCGTTTTCCCCGCCAGTTCGCGAAAATATCGCCAAGATGCCGAGCCCCTCCGGAACGCCGCCGACTTTGGTACGGTGATTTTGTCCGTCGCCGCCCCCTTTCCGATCGGCGACGGCCGCAGCCGGCCCTCCGAAAACGCAAACGCAGCTTCCCGCGCAAAGCTGTTCTTTCTCAGCTGAAGTCTCCATTGACTCCCTCAAAGGATTGGGAAAACCCTGAGTTACGGCTAAAAGAACTTAGGGATTTAACGTGAATTTTTCCCAGTTTTCACATTTCAAGCTCTCTTTGAGGCACAATGATATATATGACGTTAAGCAAACCGATCCGTCTTGCACTCGTTGGCTTTGTCGTCACGGCTTTAGTGGCCTTGGTCTTCACAGTCAATCGAAGCAAGCTAAACGAGGACGAAGATTACCCAGTGGCACTCACATCCGCGCCTTCGCTCCCTCTAAAGGGAGTCACATTAGATACGCCCTACGACATTGGCAAGGCTGTATCCGTTATAAAATCACACAATTCCCGTCTAACCGTACGTCTTGTCATGGATTCGGGAGTTCCCGTCGCAGACTACAAGAAAGCCGTCGATGCGCTTTCTCCCCACGCGAACATCATGATCGAAGTCTTGGATTCCGAAGAGCTGAGCGACCACTCGGCCGATTGGATCAGAACGCGAACCGAGCAGGCCTTCAAGGCAATGGGCGACAAGGTCAGCATCTGGGAGATCGGCAACGAGCTCAACGGAGAATGGACCGGCTCCTCCCCCCGTGAGATCAACGCAAAGGCCAAAGCCGCCTACGACGTCGTGAAAAAGCACGGCGGAAGGACGGCGCTCACTCTCAACTATTGGTCCAGCTCCGACTGCTACACACACGATTGGGAGTCG
>NZ_DBHHEV010000016.1:0-2784 GCF_057238965.1 Peptidiphaga sp. | reverse complement strand
ACTTCAGCAAGATCGATTACGTCTTCCTCTCCGTCTACGAAACCGTCTGCACACCGCGCCAGCACCCCTCTGCACAGGACCTGTCCAAGACGCTTAAGTCTTTGGGCGAGTTTTTCCCCAACGCGTACCTGGGAATCGGCGAAGTGGGCGCCCAGCGTCCCGAGGACGAGGGAGTCGCCGAACCGGATTTCGCCGAGAAGAACCGGCTGGCGAACTATTACTACGGCATGCACAGGCAGATGAAGAACGCCGTCGGCTCGCGGTACGCCGGAGGATACTTCTGGTGGTACTTCCGCCAGGACGCCGTCGACGCGCCCGCCGCCCAATCGCTGTGGCCCAGCATTCGCGAACAACTGAAGAAGATGTGACCCCTTGACACAACTGAATATCGTTTCCCCGCCGCGGCCCGCGCATCCACCCGATGCCCGGGCCGCACGCGGAAAACGGGCGGCGCCCGCGTCAAACTCTGCGCCGTCTCCTAATTCAGCGCGACCCGCCTCGCACGCAGCCGATGAGGCTCCTGTCCCCCGCCTGCGCCTTGAGCTTGCGCGACCCGCCTCGCACGGAGCCGATACGCGCCGCTTGTGCACCGACCCCCGCTCTCGTGCATAATTGAGCCATGACGATCAAGCGTGCGCCGAGTACAGCCAAGCGCGGAAGTGCGCGCGCCCGAATGCCTAGGTAACTCACAAAGCCCTTTTCCGAACGTCGCATTTGCGACGCTGCCTTAGGACGTGAACAGTTGCCTCTTTCTCCCATGTTTCAACCTTCTCTCACAGCGCCCGTCACAGGGGGCTTTTCGGGCGAACGCAGCCACAGCCGCGCACACACTACGGTTTCCTTCGAAGTTATGCCGCCCAGGCGCCCCGAGAACACACCGGCCTTCTGGACGATGATCGACAGACTGCTGGCCGTTCAGCCGGATTTCGTCTCCGTCACATATGGCGCGGGAGGGAAGAACCGGTTCAGCGCGCGAGACATCGTCACGCGACTGTCCCGCGACACCCCCATCAATCCGATTGCCCATCTGACCTGCGTCGGAACGTCCGTGCGCACCGTCGAGTCGGTGATAGAGGATTACCTTGACGCCGACGTTCGAACCTTTCTCGCCCTGCGCGGAGACCCGCCCGCCGACGATCCCGATTGGAGGCCGCCCCTGGGCGGCGTCTCGTCGGCCACCGAGCTCGTCGCGCTCATCCGCAGCGTCGAGACGCGCCGCTGCGCGGCGAACGGATCGGCGGCGCTGCGCGCGGCAGTGAGCCCGTTGACGATCTCGGTCGCAGCCTTCCCCTCGGGCAATCCTGCGGCCGGAACGAATCCCGAACAGGAAGTCGAACGCCTTCTGCTCAAGCAGGCCGCTGGCGCCAGCTTCGCCATCACCCAGTTGTTCTGGGACGCGCAGACCTACATCTCCTTCGTCGACAAGGCCCGGCAGGCCGGCGTCTACATACCCATCCTCGCGGGCCTCCTCGTCCCCTCCGACCTTCGGAGGCTTTCGCGCACATCCGATCTGACCGGAATAACGCCCCCCGATTCGCTCGTCGAGCGTTTGAGGGCGGCCGACGACGCCGAGGCCGCCGCTTTCTCCGGCGTCGCCGAAGCCGCCCGCATCGCCCGGGAGGTCCTCGAATCCGGCGCGCCCGGACTGCACCTGTACACGTACAACAAACCCGAGCCCGCCCTGGCCTTGCTCGAGCAGATCGGGCTCGTCGAGCCTGCCGAAAGCGTCGATTCCTCTGCAAGCGTCAAACCCTCCGAAAGCTAGGCCCGCCCCGCAACGCGACGTCGTCCGTCAGCCGGCGGGCCCGCGACGCGAGCGGACCGTCAACCCCTATCAAACACCTGGAGAATCCTCATGACATCACCCCGCTTCCCTTCCGCGACGATCCTCGGGTACCCGAGGATCGGGCCTTCCCGCGAACTCAAGCGCGCCGTCGAATCCTACTGGGCGGGGAAAATCGACGCGGACGAGCTGAAGAGCGCCGAGCGCGGCCTTCGCCTGGCGAGCTACAAGCGGCTGCGCGAGCTGGGCCTGACCGAGGCCGCCTCGATTCCCGAATCGTTCTCGCTCTACGACCAGGTCCTCGACGTGACGGTGCTCCTCGGCGCCATTCCCGAACGCTTCGCCGGGCGCACGGGATACGACCTTTACTTTTCCCTGGCCCGCGGCAACGACACGGCGCCGCCGCAGGAGATGACAAAGTGGTTCGACACGAACTATCACTACCTCGTCCCTGAAATCGGCCCCGAAACTCCTATCGGGCTGGCGGACCGCGGCGTCGTCGAACGTTTCGCCGAGGCCCGGGAGGCCGGTTTCGACGTTCGCCCCACGCTGGTCGGCCCGGTGACGTACCTCGCGCTCGCCAAGGCGGCCGACGGCGCTCCAGCGGAGTTCTCGCCGCTTGACCGGCTTGACGACGTCGTCGACGCATACGCCGAGCTTTTGGGCGAATTGGCCGCCGCGGGGGCCGAATGGGTGCAATTCGACGAGCCCGCATTGACCTCAGACAACCTTCCGGCGGCGCGCAGCGACCTCGTCGCCGCGGCGTTCCGGGCGTGGCAGCAGCTCGCAGCCGTCGACCCGCGCCCGAGCATCCTCGTCACCACGCCTTACGGCGACGCCAGCCAGGCGATCCCCGCCCTGACCCAGACGGGGGTCGAGGCGATCCACGCCGCGGCCGGCCAGCTCGCGCCCTTCGCCGGATCGGGCGTCGACTTCTCCGAGGTCGTGCTCGTGGCCGGCGTGATCGACGGGCGCAATATCTGGACGGCCGACCTCGGGCG
>NZ_DBHHEV010000015.1:0-30954 GCF_057238965.1 Peptidiphaga sp. | reverse complement strand
CGTGATGAGCGCGGACTCGTCGCCGAAGAGGAACTCGGCGAGGGCCTTCGCCAGCTCGGTCTTACCCACACCGGTCGGGCCGGCGAAGATGAACGAGCCGCCGGGGCGGTTGGGATCCTTGAGGCCCGCGCGCGTGCGGCGGATCGCCTGTGAGAGCGCGACCACGGCCTCGTTCTGGCCGATGACCCTCTTGTGCAGCTCCTCCTCCATGCGCAGAAGCTTGGCGGATTCCGCCTCGGAGAGCTTGAAGACGGGGATGCCGGTGGCCATGGAGAGAACCTCGGTGACGAGGTCTTCGTCGACGACGGAGACGATGTCCATGTCGCCGTCCTTCCACGCCTGCTCGCGCTCGGCCCGCTTTTCGCCGAGCCGCTGCTCCTCGTCGCGGAGCGAGGCGGCCTTCTCAAAGTCCTGCCCGTCGATCGCCGCTTCTTTCTCGCGGCGCACAGATGCGATCCGCTCGTCGATCTCGCGCAGCTCCGGCGGGGCGGTCATCTTGCGAATTGCGAGGCGCGCGCCGGCTTCGTCGATCAGGTCGATCGCCTTGTCTGGAAGGAAGCGGTCGTTGACGTAGCGGTCGGCCAGGGACGCCGCCGTCTCGATCGCGTCGTCGGTGATGGTCACGCGGTGGAAGGATTCGTACCGGTCGCGAAGGCCCTTGAGGATCTCCACCGTCTGGGCGACCGTCGGCTGCTCCACCTGGATCGGCTGGAAACGCCTCTCCAAAGCGGCGTCCTTCTCGATGTGCTTGCGGTACTCGTCGAGCGTCGTGGCGCCGATGACCTGCAGTTCGCCGCGGGCCATCATGGGCTTGAGCAACGACGCCGCATCCAGGGCGCCTTCGGCTGCGCCCGCGCCGACGAGCGAGTGGATCTCGTCGATGAAGAGCACGATGTCGCCCCGCGTGTTGATCTCCTTGAGGATCTTCTTCATGCGGTCCTCGAAATCGCCGCGGTAGCGCGAGCCCGCGACGAGCGACCCCATGTCGAGGGAGTACAGCTGCTTGTCTTTCAGCGTCTCCGGCACGTCGCCGGAGGCGATGGCCTGCGCGAGCCCTTCGACGACGGCGGTCTTGCCGACGCCGGGCTCGCCGATCAGCACGGGATTGTTCTTCGTGCGCCGGGAGAGCACCTGCATGACGCGCTCGGTCTCCATATGGCGTCCGATGACAGGGTCAAGCTTGTGGTCGCGAGCGGACTGTGTGAGGTTGCGTCCGTATTGGTCGAGGACCGTCGAGCCGGCCTTCGTCCCCTCGCGGGCGCCTCCGCCTACGCCGACGGGCTCCTTGCCCTGAAAGCCCGAGATGAGCTGATTGACCTGCGAGCGCACGCGCGTCATGTCGGCCCCGAGCTTCGTCAGGACCTGTGCGGCCACGCCGTCGGGCTCGCGCGTCAAGCCGAGCAGAAGATGCTCGGTGCCGATGTAGGAGTGACCCAGCTGAAGGCCTTCGCGCATTGCGTACTCGATGACCTTCTTGGCTCGGGGCGTGAACGGAATGTGGCCCGAGGGCGGTTCCTGGCCTTCGCCGATGATGTCGATGACCTGAGCCCGGACCTCGTCAAGCGTGATGTCGAGGGCTTCTAGCGCTTTTGCCGCCACGCCCTCGCCCTCGCGAATAAGGCCGAGCAGGAAGTGTTCAGTGCCGAGGTAGTTGTGCTTGAGGTTTCTGGCCTCGTCTTGCGCAAGCACAATGACCCGGCGAGCACGGTCTGTAAACCGTTCGAACATTGACTCTCCTTGTCGTGGATTGCACCGCCGAGGCCGCGGGTGGTGCGGGCCCGGCACGGCTCGGACGCGTTGGCGTCCGGGCACGCTCATGGTGGTTTCACCCAACTCTATCGACGTTTTCCCGCTTTTTTACTACTGTTCGCCACAGGCGTGAGTGCGGGCCGGCGCGGCTCCGGGATCTTGCGCCAAGAAGCGGGATTTGCCGACTCCGAGCAAGCTCCGCCGGCGTCGGGCGGGACTTTGCCGACTCCGACGGGACCTTGCCGAGGCCGGATGAGACTTTGCCGACGCAGGGCGGGCACGCGCTCGGCCGAGTCCGAGGGGACGCCTGCGTTGGAAGAGAACTCCCCCGCCGCGGCATAAAGATTTCGACGAAGTCAGGCTGCCCTGTCAGACTCCGGCGAAGGCTGCCCTGTCAGACTCCGGCAAAGTCAGGCTTCGATCAGCAGAGTGAACGGGCCGTCGTTGACGAGCTCCACGTCCATCATCGCGCCGAACTTCCCCGTTTCGACGTGCAGTCCGTAAACCTTGCGCAGTTCCTCGGCGACAGCCGCAACGACCGGTTCGGCGACGTCGCCCGGAGCGGCGTGGGACCATCCCGGGCTTCTCCCCTTGCGCACATCCGCATACAGAGTGAACTGCGAAACGAGGAGCACGGACGCCCCGGCCTCTTCCGCGGATCGGCGCGCGTCGTCGTCTCCGTCGGCCCCGCGCAGCACACGAAGCTGGGCGATCTTCCGCGCCGTTTTCACAATCTGCGGCCTGCCGTCCCCGTGCGTGACGCCCAGCAGGACGCACAGCCCCTCGCCGACCTCCCCGACGACGTCGCCGGCAACCCGCACCTGCGCGCGCCTAACCCTTTGAACAACGGCTCTCATATTTCCTCCGTCTCAGACATGTTCGCCGCGCGTCCGATGCCATTCCCAACGCGCGTCCGATCCTATTCCCCAACGCGCGTCCGGGCCATTCCCCGACGTGCAGCCTTTGCCGCAGGGGCGCCAACTCGAATCTCGACCGCCTCGGACCGCCGCCCGAATCTCCCGACGGCCCTGGGGATCACCGGCCAATTCTCCCCGCCCCTGGGAATCACCAGCCCGAATCGCCGCGGTCTCCTCTGCGGCGCCATCCGCCGCCTTTGCCCATTCGACGTCGTTCTGGGCCCACGTAGTAAATGGCGAGGATAAGCGCCACCCATTGCAAGATCCCGTGGAGGGGGAGATACAGCGGCATGACGTAGGGCCAGACGAAAACGAGCAGGCTTGCCCCCAGCGCGACGAGCCAGAATTTCTTCGGGCGGGTCGTCGTGAAGTCCGCGGCTGGGCGCGCCAGGCACATGAGGAGCACGCAGGCGACGAACGCGACGATGACGAGCCACATGGTCTGCCGGATCTCGTATCCAATGCTCCTGAGCGAAAAGGCCAGCACATCGGGGCCGTCGGCAGACAGCCGTTGCGCGAGGGTTGTGGGCGCATCGTCCGGCAGACTCATCGCCAGTGCGTTTTCCAGCAGACTCATAGTGACTCCATGTCCTTTCTCGTGCGGCCCGGCTCGGCTTCCGACGCCGTGCGGTCCGGCGCAGCCCCCGATTCGACCCGACGGCGCTCGTCGCCCGATCCCGCCGGACGCGCCTCGGCGCCCAGCCTTGCCCGCCGGAACTCCGCCCCCGGGCGTTCCGCGGGAGACGCGCTCGACTTGCCCTCGGGATCGACTATCGCCGTCTGCCCGGCGCGGAAACGTCCGACGTCGAGCACGGCCTCGGGATCGAGCGCCCGTCGGACGAGAGCCAAGGCGACGGGGCCGTCCTCCGGGTGTCGAACGGCGCTGGTGACCACGCCGACTTTCCGCCCGCCGCTTGTCACGGGGTCCCCCGTCCGGGGAAGCTCGTCAACCGGCCCTTCGAGGAACAGCTCGACGAGCCTGCGAGGAGGCCTGCCGAGGTTCACCAGCTTGGCAACCGTCTCCTGGCCGCGGTAACACCCCTTGTTCAAATGGACGGCTGTGCGCAGCCAGTCGAGTTCATGCGGCAGAGCCCGCTCGTCCGCCTCACGGGCGACGCGCGGCCTCCATCCTGCGACTCGAGCGGCCTCCCAGGCCAGCATTCCGACGGGCGCCGCGCCGAAGCGTTCCAGCGCGGCCAGCAGCTTCCCGCTTTTGTCGGCTTCGACGACGCCGATCACTCGACGCCAGCCGCGAGCCGGGTGTTCGATGCCGCGGAGGGTGTAGGTCGCTCCCCCCTCGCTCACTCCGGGCCACGGATCGCGCCACACGAAAAGGGCCGTTTCTTCGAGCGCGGCCGCAGCGGCTCCCCCCGAAAGCAGGCCAGTGCCTTCCGGCCCGGAACTGGCGCCGTCCATTCCCGGGCTAGAACTTTCCAACGGCGAGCCGGCGCCGCCCGCCCCGAGGCCGCCCCCAGCCGACGGCGAGACAGTCCCATCCGCCCCCCGGTCGGCCCTATCCGCCCCCAGGTCAGTGCCCTCCGAGGGCGAACCCGCCGACTCCGCTCGCCGAGATGCGCCAGCGGGAACGAAGGCTCCGAACGTCAGCAGATCCTCACGCAAATTCACTTCCACGCGCATCGTAAATGCCATGGAGTTCAGGAAGTCCGCCCATCGCCGACCGTCGCCCCGGTCGCACAAAAGCCAAACGGCGTCGCCGTCGTCGTAGACGAAAGCGCCGTTCTCGATGTGCCCGGACGGGCTGAAGAGAAGAGCCTCGGTCGAGGCGCCGGGAGCGATGTCCGCGAGCGCCTGGCTCAACAGCGAGTGCAGCCAACGGCGCCTGTCGGCTCCGCGCACGGCGACTACGTCGAGCCCCACAACCGTGAATCCGCGCCCTTCTTTCAGCGCGCGCCACTCCCCCGCGGGGTCGCCGTAGTGGGCGGGCACGTGTGCGTCGACGTCCGCAACGCCGTCGTTTGCAGCGCCGGCCGAGGCGTCCCGGCTGTCCACGACGCCTTCGTCTAAAGCGCCGTCGGCGCCGCCCGCCGCGCTTTCGCCGCCAGCGGCTCCGCCGCCCGAAGGATTGCGGATGTCTTCGGGGAAGACGGCGCCTTTGAAGGCCCCGAGGGCCGCGCCTTCAAAATCCGAGAAGAAGGCCTTTTCGAGCTCGCCCATCAGCCCTCGTCTCGGGAGAGCCGGCCGGCGATATACGTCCGCATCTCGTGCCCGAAGGCAGCGATGTCGTAGGCATAGAACAGGTCTGACTGCACGAGGCCCGCGACGATCTTCGCGCCCTCGAAAGCCGCGGCCGTGGGGACTGCGGCTATCGCGTCCGCCGCGAACTGGAGGCGCGGGCCGTCGATGAGGCCGGCCCACGTGATCGCGTGCCCGGCGGGGTTGGCGCTCACGGCTTCGAGCACCGTCGCGCCGTCGTGCTTTTCCGCTCCCGGAGCCGCGCGCACGAACCCGGACGAGCGCGTCCACAGCGTGTCTTTTGTGAGGCGGGAGTAAGCGGACAACCCCGGCTCCTCCCTGTCGACCGCACCGGCTTCCTCTCGCGCGAGCCACACCTGGGATTCGATGCGCAGGTAGGGGCCGCCGTCGTCGTTGTCGACCGTCAGCTCGTGGAGGCAAGCCGAAGCCTCAATGCCCTCGTACTCGAGGACGCCCGCGCCTTTCCATGAGCCGACAATCCAAGCCATGGGATACGTTTCGGGCGCGAGGCCCTCCGGGATGCTGAACACCATGGCTCCAGGTTACGAGACGGCGAAGCTGAGGGCATAGACGATGACGCCAAGAGCGCAATGCGGGACGACGGCGAGGGCGGCGGCGCCCGCCTTCGTCGATGCGACGCGGCTTCGGGCTGCGCCGTCGGCCAGTCCGGAGGTCGCGCCGAAGGCGAGGGCCATCGCCGCCAGCCAGGCAAGGGACCGAGTTTCAAAGCCGAGGCCGGTGACGTACAGATAGATCGCGCCGCCCGCGAAGGAGTACAAGAAACTGCGGGCGATGAGCCTGGCGGGACTGCTCGACGCATCGGATGCGGAGGCGTATCGGCCGAGCCCGCCGATCAGCAGGCACATGCCCGCAAGGACCACCGCCCCCGCTTCGTAGTTGCGCAACAGCAGGGGCCAAAAGCCGGAGGCGACGATCAAGATCGCACCGAGGAAGGTCGCCGAAACGCTCCCCAACAGGTTCTCGCGGCCGTCCTTTCGAAGCATTTCCGCCATGAAACAGAGGAAAATGGAGCCGGCGGCGACGAAGGCGAGGCTCTCGTACCCGGCCGACGCCGCGAGCACGGAGGCTGCTGCGACGAGCGAAAGGACTCCGCGGGCGAGCCTCGGGTTGCGAATCCGGGCCGCTTCGGGCCACCCGCCGACGACGACGGCCGCCAAACCCAACATGACGACGACGCCCGGGATCGCCGACGGCGCCACGAGAGCGTCGCCGTTGCACACGTCAAGGTCCACAGTCCCGCAGTTCCCGTCGGGGCATTGGGCGGCGCACGGGCCTTTTTCGTAGACAAAGGCGGCGACTATTCCTGCGGCGCCCAGCGCCACGGCCGCGCAAAAGGAAGTCACGAGCGCCGCCGCCTTGGGCGTGAAGGAGATCGACGGGAGCTTCGACGATGCGCCGCCTTCCCGCTCCCGGGAAACGGCCGACGCGCCGTCTCCCGCGATCCGAGCCTTCTTGGCGCGCTCAGCCGCGGCATAGGGGCTCGACGTCACAGTCGGTTCGTCGGGATTGCTCGAACCGCGCATACTTCGAATTCTTGCACGTTAAGGCGCGCAACGTGGAACCGCGCGCCCGGCGGCCGAAACCGCGCCCCGGGAGTCGCGCAGGTTCCCCGGGAGGCAGGCTCGCATCCCGCCCCGGCCGCCGAAAGCGCACGGACAGCCCGCGTCCGGCCCGCGCGCAAGAACGTGACACACCCTACATGGCCGTGTTATGCTCATTTCAGACATCGGATCGCGAAAGCCCCGGGCTCCAACTATTGCCGCTGCGAGCGGCCTTCGCGCCGACTGGCGCTCTCAGGTCCGGTGTCCTTCATGGAGAGGGCCGCTTCTATGCGGCCCTCTCTTAATTGGATCTTTCTGCGATTGACGACGGAGGCATCTGGGACGGTGCAGCATCCGATTGACGGGGCGTCTCCCGCGTCGCGACGCGCGGGGCACAGATCCTGCACATAGAATTTTTCCGACTTGCCAAGCATAAGACTCTCAAACACCCCAGCCCTTCCCACCGCATTGTCCGGCCGCATTAGTCACCAGTCCCCAATGTGTCTTATTCTGAACATTGGACCGCGTCCATACGAATGCGGCACAGGCGAATTCAGGAGATCCCAGTGTCCCCAAAGTTCAAGAAGACCGACACGCTGTTTCAGCTGCTCGCAACTCAAGCTTCTTTCCTTGTGACGGCCGCCGACAGGCTCTCGGACGTCATCAACGCGTCTCCGGCGGACCGGTCGACGCTGCAGCAGAAACTGCATGAAGCCGAGCAAGGCGCCGACGAAGCGTGCCACTCGGTCTTGAAGCTCATCAACCAATCGTTCGTCCTCCCTTTTGACAGGGAGGATTTGTATTCGCTTGCAGACGATCTGGACGACGTCGTCGACCTCATTGACGAAGCAGGAGACAACATCGTCCTCTACAAGCCGCTGACGCTTCCCGACGGCGCGAAAACGCAGGTTGAGCTGCTCCAGAAATGCGCGCAGCTGACCCAGAGCCACATCGGCAATCTCGCCTCGATCAACGAGAACATCCGCGAATACTGGGTGACTCTCAACGAAATCGAGAACCAGGGCGACAAGCTCTACCGGTCGATGATCGCCGAGCTTTTCAACGGCGGGACCGACGCCCTCGAAGTGCTCAAGATCAAGGCCGTTCTCGACGCCCTCGAGGGCGCCTTGGACGCCTTCGAAGACCTCTCATCGACGGTGGAGTCGATCGCCATAAAGGAGTCCTGACGCATGGAGGGCACCCTCGCTTTAGTTTCAGTCATCGTTGTGGTCGCCCTGATCTTTGACTTCACCAACGGCTTCCACGACGCCGCCAACGCGATAGCCACCGCCGTCGCCACGCGCGCCCTGACTCCCAGGCGGGCGCTCGAAATGGCCGCGGTCATGAACTTCGTCGGAGCGCTTCTGGGCCAGGAAGTGGCGAAGACGATCGGGCTCGTCTTGGTGCTGGGCTCCCTCATAGGCGCCATCGCATGGAACCTCGTCACGTGGTGGTTCGGCCTGCCGTCGTCGTCCTCCCACGCGCTCATCGGCTCCCTTGCCGGGGCGGGCTTGGCCGTGTCTTTCGCGGTTCACTGGAGCGTCATCTTCGACAAGGTCATCATCCCGATGATCGTCTCCCCCCTCGTCGGCTTCACAATCGCCTACGTGCTGATGAAGCTGTTGCTGATGGCGATGGCCAAGGCCGCCTACCGGAAGACCATGCGCGGATTCCGCTACGCCCAGCGCTTTTCCTCCGCGGCCATCGCGTTGGGCCACGGCCTCCAGGACGCGCAGAAGACGATGGGCGTCATCGTCATCGCGCTGACCGCGGGAGGCTACCACACGTCCACCAACGCGGACATTCCCCTGTGGGTCATTCTTTCAGCGGCGGCCGCGATTTCCCTTGGCACATACTCAGGGGGAATGCGCATCATGAAGACTCTGGGGTCGAAGATCATCGACCTCGACCCTGCGCGAGGGTTCGTCGCCGAGTCGGTTTCCGCCAGCGTTCTCTACACCACCGCGTTTCTCTGGCATGCGCCCATCTCGACGACGCACACCGTCACCGCCTCGATCATGGGCGTGGGCGCAACCAAGCGGCGCTCGGCCGTCCGCTGGGGCATAGCCGGCAACATCGTCACCGCCTGGGTGCTGACCTTCCCCGCTGCGGGCTTGGTCGGTTTCGTGGCGACGTGGCTGATCCATGCCGTGGCAGTCTAGCTCTGGCCGTAACCAGCGCTGCCTCAACCCGACTGTTGCCCGCCCTGGTCGGCCCCGATTTGCTGCAGCGGACTCTCCGCTGCTCTGGCGTGCCGCAGCCGGCTCCGGTTCGACGCTGCTCGCACTGACTCGCAATAGCTGGCTTTGGCCGCTCTCGCTAACTCTGACTTACTGCTGTTGACCAGGGCGGGCCGCCATCTCTTCGTCGGCTCCAGCTCCTCACTGTTGACTCCCGCTCAACACCGCTCTGACGTTGGCCGACCACTGCTGGCGCTGCGGCCATTGTCGGGGGGCTTTACCCTGTTTTGGACAGGTCCGCCGCCGAGCAAGCCCTTGGCATTAGGCTGGTGTTTGCACGGTCGGCTTGCAGGCTCGCCCGTGGATTTGGAACGCCTGTCCATTTCTGGAGTTGAGGAGATTGAATATGGTCGTCCTCAGAAGACGCTTTTCCCGTCTCATTGTCTGCTTGATCGGCGTCGTCGCTTTCCTTTTGGCCGGGTGCAAGATCGACGGAACGGTCGAATTCCAGGCCGACGGGAGAACGAAGATCGACCTGACCTTCGAAGACTCCGACGACACTTTGACCAATGCCGATAGTACATGTGAGGGTCTTAAAGTATCTTTCGAGACAAAAGTTAGAGTCATCAAAAATCCCAAGGTTGAGAACGTTACGGAACCTGGAGGCCACCTTAAATGCAGGGTAACGTCAAACGAACCCTTTGATGGAAAAATACGTTTTACGGAGAATAAAGACACTTACTCTTTTGTTGTTCCAGACATGCACGATAGCGATGATTACAGTGACTTTCAGACGCGGATTGTGGTGACGATGCCAGGGAAGGTCATCAAAGCCAGCAAGGGCAAGATCAGCAGCAATAAGGTCATCGTCAACAGCTTCGAATTGTTTGGTCGGGGCATTTCTATTACGGCGCGAAAAGGCCAAGGCACTTCTGCTGACAAGTCTGCTGGTTCTTCGGGTGGGAGGTCTGGTGTGTCGTCGCCGGTCTCTGGCGGGTTTCCCGCGTGGGGATGGGTCGGCGTCGGCACCGGGGCCACGGCTGGTGTTGCGGTTGTCGCTTTCATAGCCGGACGCAAAAGACGCGCAGCAGCCGGGGCTTCCGGGCGGGCCGCTGTCCCGCACCAATAAGATACACGACCGCGCAGACCGCATAAGGAGACCTGCTGGGCTCTGTTTCTGTTGCTCGGCCGCGATTGCGATCCCCCTTTTTTCTCTGGATTCGAGAATGCCGCGTTCCGTCAAGGACTTTACATCTCGTCGCGGACACCGGCCTGGCAACCGAATCCCCCGACAGGCAGAGGTCTCGCCCCTGTGTTGTGGACACCGGTCTCCGACCCAGAGCCGCGTGGCGCAACAACGCGTCTTTCCCCGTGTTGTGGACACGGGGCGGCATTAGGCTGCTTAATTTCGCAGTAGTTCTTTTCTCGTGGATTGTCAGGGGTGGAGGTCGCAGAATGAGCAGTGTGGACAGTGTGGCGGGCGATCCAGACAACGCGTGTCGCGGCGGGCCGGTGCGGGAGTGTCCCGTGCGGCTTTGCCGGGGCGAGGTTTCGCCGTGTCAGGGCGGCGCGGAATCGGCTCGGCCAGAGAATTGTCGGCAGAGGGCGAAGGGGTTCCCATGGATTGAAACGGCCCCCGAGATTCTTGCATAAAACGCCACACCTGGCGGAATGCGTAGACTGATCGGCACTTCGCCCTCATTTTTGGACGGTTCCTTCACCAAGCAGTTCTAGGCGTTAGGCTGGTGTTTGCACGGTCGGCTAGCAGGCTCGCCCGTGGATCTGGAACGCCTGTCCTTTCTGGAGTTGAGGAGATTCAATATGGTAGTCCTCAGAAGACGCTTTTCCCGTCTCATTGTCTGCTTGGCTAGCATCGTCGCCTTGCTTTTGGCTGGGTGCAAAATCGACGGAACAGTCGAGTTCCAAGCCGACGGAAGCACGAAGATCGACCTGACCTTCGAAGACTCCGACGGCAAAATGACCAAAATCCATCAAACGTGCAAAAACTTTCGCGTCATGTTCCTAGGACAAGTTAAGTTTATAAGAAACCCAAAGATAGAAGATGTCACGCCTCCAGGGGGATACACGACTTGCAGGGTGACTTCAAACGAACCCTTTGACGGAGCGATACGTTTCACTGAAAATAAAGACACGTATTCTCTTGTTGTTCCAGATTTGCACGAGGACCCTAGTTCTTTCAGTAACTTTCAGACGCGGATTGTAGTGACGATGCCGGGGAAAGTCATCAAAGCCAGCGACGGCGAGATCAGCGGCAATAAGGTCATCGTCGACAGTTTCGATTTTATGAGCCGAGGCATTTCTATTACGGCGCGAAAAGGCCAAGGCACTTCTGTTGATAAGTCTGCCGGTTCCTCGGGTGGGAGGTCTGGCGTGTCGTCATCTTCGGTCTCTGGCGGGTTTCCGGTGTGGGGGTGGGTCGGCGTCGGCGCCGGCGCCACGGTCGTTGTCGCGGTTGTCGCTTTCATAGCTGGACGCAAAAGACGCGCAGCAGCCGGGGCGGGGCCTGCGGTCCAGCAGGGGCTTCCCCCGCGGGGCCAGGGGCCGTGGCCGCACTGACAACGGCACGGCCCGACCAACGCGGAACGGGTGGGTGTGGGAGCCGGTTGGCTCCCACACCCACCCGTTTGTTGTGTGTTTGTGTTTTATCGGGGTCGGGCGTCGTTGTTTTCTTCGCGGCGTCCGGCTTCGAGGAAGGTTACCGTCTTGTCTTCCTCGTAGGGCGAGACCGACGGGGTTGCTCCGCTGTCCCGGCGGCGGATGTTCTTGTTCTTGGCGGGTCTACCGGTCAGGTTTGACAGGGCCCGCGAGGAGGATCCGGTGCGGGCCTCGGCCTGGCGGGAGCTTGAACGCGGGGCATTGCCAGCCTCGGTCTGGCGCGTGCCGGACCGGGACAACCTGCCGGGAGGGGTTTGCCCCCTGGCGGGGGCGGCGGTTCGTGTTGCGCCGCCGCGGCCTGTTTGCCCGGTTGGCGTGCGTTGGACCGATGAGACGCTGCGGGCGGTCAGTCCCCCACGCGAAGAAGAGCCCACACCTCGCGAGGCGCCTGCCCCGCGAGACGAGTCGGCTCTTTGGGAGGAGCCAGTGCCGTTGGCGGTTGGGGTGCGTCCACCGGTCAGCACACGGGCCCCTGAGCCCCGGGCCGGGGTTCTTCCGCCGGGCTGCCCGGCCGAGGCTGTCGAGGCTGTCGGGGTGCGCACGGCGGTAGTCGCTCCACGCACGATCCCGGCGGAACGGCCAGAGGATGTCGAGGCGGGGCGGGCGATCCCGGTGGCACCGCCCCGCACCGCACCGGCCGGGCGGCCCGAAGCCGTTGGGGTGCGCACAGCCGTGGTCGCGCCGCGAACGATCCCCCGTGAGGGCGGGGAGGCCGAAGGGGCGGCTCCTGCGGCCCGGACGACAGAGGCACGCGCGGCGGGCATCTGCACAGCGCGGGCCGCGCGTGCGGCTTGGTAGGCCTTGTAGCCGGCCACTCCCGTCCCTCCCGCAATCGCCGCGGCCGAGGCCAGCGGGTTGTGCACCGCAGGCGAATGCCCGACCACGCCGGTGGGCGAACCCGACGAGCCCGACGACGCGATCGCACCGGAAGACGACGGCGCGTAGTGCGAGGCCTGCAACGAGGCGCCCCCGCCAACCGGATCGCCCGCAGAGCCACTGCCGCCTGAGGCTCCGCCTCCCAGGGAGTCGTGGGGCCCGGCATGGCGTCCGGGGCCGCCGAGGGAAGTGTCCACCGACGCACCCCAGGCAGCGGCCGACCGAGTCGGCGACCCTGCGTTTGGCCCTGCCGCAAGGTCACGGCCGGCCTGCCCGTCGGCCGAAGAACGGCCGACATGGTCGGCAGAGGCCTGGTCGTGGAGCGGAAGCCCGTCGATGGCCGCCAGGGTCCGCTCGTTGAGCTTGGACAACGACGTCTTCGCCAACGAATCAATCTCAGCATGCGCCGTCTGACGCTGAGCCTCAATCTCAGCCGCCGTCACACCAGAACCCGGGATACCTGGCACAGACAAACCGCCGCCATTAGCCTGTCGGATTATCTCTGCGCGTTGGAAACCTTCGTTGACTTGTTTGAGTCTGGCTTGGATTTCGACGCTTTCGTTTCTGGCGTCGATTCCTGCGTTGAGGACGTCGGTGGAGGATTTGACGATCTGTTTGAGCGCATCGGCTTGGGTGAGCATCCGCCTGGCCAGCCGGTCAAGACTGGCGCAGGCCGCCCGCGCGGTGGCGCATTCGAGTCCGAGGTCAGCGGCGACCTCGCGGTTGCCCGTGGCGATCTGGGTCAAGGACTGGCTGACGGACGCCAAATGCCGGTGGGAATCCTCCAGGGCGCTCGTGCGCCAGGACTCCATCTTGTACAGCCGGTCGGCGTGCGGCGTGCCCATCACTTGCCTCCCCACTGCGAAAAGACGTCGACAAGGTTGCGGGCTTGCGCATAGGCCTCAACGAACTCCTGCATCTCCTGGGGGCGTCGGTAGGTGAACTTGCCGTCCAATGCCGCCAGACGCTCCAGGTACTTGGCCCGCTCGGCCTCGTTCACGCCCTCGAAGGAGGCGACCGCCTCCCGCAGCTGGCCGATGCAGTGCTTTTGCCCACGCGAGACCGCCTGCAGCTCGCGCTCGGAGGCAAAGAGCGTCGTGTGCAGCGGAGCGTAGAACTGGTCAAGCTCGCCGATGCCGGCGCTGTTCTGCCCACCGGGGGCCGGGGCTGAGGCCATTGCTCCTGTGGCCGCCTGAGCCCCCAAAGCAAACTCGTTCTGGGCCTTGTCGAATGCTTCGCCGTCCTTTTCCAGACGGCCGAGCCGCTGATCGAACTTGTCCCGATCAAGACGGAATTGAGACACGCATACCACCCTTCCCATCCAAAGAAAGTTGTCTGTCGAAAAACACTTCGCCCGCACGCTCGCGCGGACGACGCCGACGGCCCGCAAGCCCCGACCTCGGACCAATATGGCCGTGCATGCACACCCAACCTGTCGCCGCCGCAAGGACCTACAGCACCGTCAAGACCTAACGTTAGCACCCCCGCCCGCCTTGCGCACCCCTTTTTCCACAACCCGCCTTTGCACACATATGACATAATGACATTTCGGGCGCGTAACCCCATAGAGAACGCCGCCCTGGCCGACCTAAAATTCGCACCCTCGCAACCAACCAAACATGACCACGCCCACCATGCCAAACACGCCCAAAACAAAAACACACACATTCAGCAGTGACATGACTCTTGAAGTTCGCATAAAGCATGCGTCAAACGTCGATCGTCAAGAATCCGAATGAAACTATCTTTTCTGAGATTTTTTGATTTTATCAACAATGAATCGGGATCATCTCCCACGCCCTACGGGAGCCGCCGCAGGCAACCATACCGCGCCTAGGAAACATGCGCCCGCCCGACAATGTCGGCACCCCACCGGCCGACTCCAGCGGGACCGCAGCATTGCAGCCGATTTGCAAGCCCAGGTTCGCCGCTCCCCGCACGCCCAGTGCGGCACACCATTGCGGCCAGCATTTCGATGCACACCCGAGCAGCACAATCTTCATACCCAGGCAGCGCAACCTTTCGGACAGACCGTCGCTTCGAACAGACGGCCGTTTCGGCCGGACCGCCTTGATGAACAGCCCAACGCGTCCGGCGGCGCGCCGTTCGAACAATCCGCCGCTTCGCGCAGCCTTCCGCGGCAGGCCTCCCGGACAGATCCCCGTTTTCTGGCAGCTCGCCGTTTCGGCCGGCGCGCCGCGCACCGCCTCGGCAGACACGATCCGCCAGACGGCTACTCCAAGCGCCCCTCGCGCACCAGACCGGCGGCGGCCTCGAACTCCCGGGCCGTGGAGGCGAAGGCGTCGCGCCGCCTCGTCACCTCCGTGGCAAGAGGATCGGAATCCTCCTCGATCCAGACGGACTCAACGCCGCCGAGCGTTGCGGCGAGGCGGGCCGAACGGTCAAGCAACTCGGCAAAATCGCCCTCATAGGAGCCCGCGAGAACAAGATCCCATTCTTGACGCAAAGCGCCCGGCTTGGGCAGTTCCGCCTCGGCGCCCTCTGCAGCCGCCTTCGCAGCCTCGTAGCGCCGGGCCGCGTCGTCCTTGTCCCGGCGAATCCACTCGCGCAGAAGGTAACCGCGCCAGAGTATTCCCGGCAAGCTGTTTTCGGGCGAGCGGACCCAGGTTTCGGCGACCACGTCGACGCCTTCCTCGTCCACCAAGTCGAGGATGCGGGCGACGAGGGCCCGGTCTCTCTCGCGGAAATGCGTTCCCATAGGCATGAGCGCCTGCGCCGAGGTGTGCGCAAGCTCGGAGTTGTAGGCAACGTCGGCGTCGCCCTCGATCGCTTCTATCTGAGCGTCTTCCAATTGAGCAGGACGTCGCGGCTGTTTGTTCATCGATTTCCTCCTTCAAGGTGACACCTCTATTGTGACGTAAATTGCACCCCGAAGGGAACTCCCTTCGCCGTTCGGCCGCCCGACATGTGCCTTCCCAACCACAACGGCATGCGGCGGCCTCTTCCGCATCGGGTCGCGGCGTGGTAAGTTCATCGGGTACATTCCATCGAACACGGGGATTCAACATGACTTTCCTCCACATGCACCGCACGTACGCGACGAACCATTCCGCGCACGCCATGTGCTGTTCGATGCGTCCGCGAATGTGTTGATTTAGGCCGTTTGGATCCGGCTCGTCGGATCCGGCTCGCCGCGTCGATTCCCACCTCGGCCTGCTGCATGCATCGCCCCAACCTCTATTCGCGTTCGATGCAGCGACGCCGGAAGGCTCTCGGAGAGACCATCGGACCCATTTGTTGAGATCTGGCACCACTCGTTCATATCCAACATCAATCATTGAGATTCGGTACCGCTCGTCTCGATCTGGCTCCTGTAGTCGAATCCGAGACGCCTAATTGGGTTTGAGGCCCTCGTTGAGATTTGTGACTTCTCGCTGATCTCAAAGGCCTCTCATTGGAATCCGAGATCCTTCAACGAGAGCCGGAGCCTCTCATCGAGATCCCGAGCCGCTCGCTGAGAGCCAAAGCAGCCCGCCGAGATTTGAAACCGCTCGCATGCATCTTGGCGCTTTCGCGCTTCCTTGATGTTCTCGCGCGTTCGCGGTGAGCCTCATAGGCCGCTCCCCTGGCTCCTCGCGAGTGACTCCGAAATTATCGAGCCGCTCCGGGACCTTCGAGCCACCCCTAGATTCTCGGGCCGCTCCGGGATTCTCGGGCAGACTCGGAGTTTTCGAGCCGCCCCGGGACTCTCAGGCCGATCCACGACTTTCGGGCCGCTCCGAAGCTCGTCCGGCCCTATGTGCGTCGGGTTTCGCCGCCCCTTCTCGCGCCTGCATCCGCAGGCGTTTCAACCACAGCAATTTCAATCGCAACAAGAAGGAACACCATGTTATTGACCGGTTTTGCCCTCGGCGTCGTCCTGGGCTTCGTCTTCCAGCGCGGCCGTTTCTGCGTCACGGGCGCCTTCCGCGACGTGTGGCTGAGCAAATCCACCCGGTGGCTCACCGCGTTCCTCGTCGCCATCGCCGTCCAGGCGGTGCTCGTCCAGCTCATGACGTCCTTCGGGTGGATCGCTCCGGAGCCTGACCAGCTCGCGATCTGGGCGGTCGCAAGCGGCTCGTTCGTCTTCGGGCTCGGCATCGTGCTCGCGGGCGGCTGCGCGACGGGAACGTACTACCGAAGCGGCGAAGGCCTCATCGGCTCATGGATTGCCCTAGGTTTGTACGCCTTCACGTCGGCGGCCATGAAGCGCGGGGTCGGGAAAGGAGTCGCCGACACCCTCAAAGGCACCACGCAAGAGGCCACCACGATCCACGAGACTTTCCACGTTTCCCCATGGGTCCCCACGGCTGCGCTCGCTCTGTTCGTCGGCTGGCTCGTCATTCGCCAGACTCAGAACGCGCAGGCGCCGATCGCCGCGCTGCCTCCGCAAAAGACGGGGATCGCCCACGTGCTCTTCGAAAAGAGATGGAATCCCAATGCAACCGCGCTCATAGTGGGCGTTCTCGCAGCGGCCGCCTACCCGCTTTCCGCGGCGACGGGGCGCAATGCCGGGCTCGGAATCACGACGCCGTCGGCAAACGCCGTTTCTTTCCTTACAACCGGCGATTCGTCCTTCGCTGACTGGGGCGTGTGGTTCGTCCTCGGCATCATTCCCGGCTCATTCATCGCGGCAAAGGGCTCGGGTGAATTCCGGCTGAGGGCGCCCGACGCGCGAACCGCCGTCAGAGCCGTGTGGGGCGGAATCCTCATGGGGATCGGCGCCTCGATCGCCGGCGGCTGCACGATCGGCAACTCGCTCGTTCAGTCAGCGCTGTTTTCATGGCAAGGCTGGCTTGCGTTTCTCTTCACATTCCTCGGCGTCGGCGCGGGCGCCAAGGCATTCGTGCAGTCCCATCGGAGGGCCGACGCCGTCGCGAGGGAAGCCGCGCCGGTCCCCGCTCGCTAGGCAGCGCCGCCCTAAGTGCGCGCGTCTAAAGGGCAGCGCATGACCACGATCGACGCGACATCGCCGTCGGCGCTGCGCCCCATCGAAAATACCCGTCATATCCGACACTCCGTCATCAGCGAAAGGAAAAGGATGAACTTCATCAAGATCAAGATCAAGAGCAAGCGCCCTGCGGCCGTCCTCGCAACGGCCGGTCAAAGCGGCGAAAACCACAGCGGGGAAAGGCCCGAGGGAGGAGATTCGAAGAAGTACGTTCTCGACACGATCGGGCAGGTGTGCCCGTTCCCGCTCGTGGAGGCCAAGCGCGCCATCGGAGGTCTCCACTCGGGCGACGAACTCCAGATCGACTTCGACTGCACCCAAGCGACAGATTCGATCCCCGCGTGGGCGTCCGCTGCGGGGCACGCGGTAACCGACTTCCGGCAGATCGACAAAGCCATTTGGACGATCACGCTACGCAAGGCTTGACCGCCGGCGCGTCCACGGATTGGATGTCAGCCGTAGACGCGACGGGCGCGAAAAGCGACCGGCGACGGAAGCGAACCCGCGAGTTCGCTTCCGTCGCCCCAAACATGTGCGGCATCGGGCCCCACGCGAGCGCGGCGTCCGCGGTTCAGCCGCTTCGGCGTCCGCGGCTTGACGTGTTCGACGTCGGCGGTTTGACGGGTTCGACGTCGGCCGCCTCAGGCTGTAGACTACTCGCGGGCCTGTAGCTCAATGGTAGAGCCGCGGACTTTTAATCCGTTTGTTGTGGGTTCGAGTCCCACCGGGCCTACTCGCGGGGCGGGGCCGATCGGCCCCGCCCTTTTCATTCGCGGGCTTGCGTCTGCCGGTCTTCGCCCCTCGCTTTTCGTGCCCTCGCTTTTCGAATCCCCGTTTTCCGCTCCCCGCTTTTCAAACCCCGCTTTTCGCCCCCTCGTCTCCCCTCGCTTTTCGAACCGCCTTTGGATCCCTCGCCCCAGTCCGACCGCCGGACGAGGATTCCTTCGCCATGGTTTGTTAAGTAGAATTGCCAGCATGTTCACGTACCAGTCCCTGGTTTTCAAAGTTCACGGGGCGTCCCATGATTTGCTCAACGCGCGCGCAACGGTGGAAAACACGCTCAGATCGATAGCCAAGCAGGCTGGTCTTCACGTCGTCGACTCGGTCACCCATCTGTTCTCCCCTCAAGGCATAAGCGCCGTGCTGCTCCTGTCCGAATCCCACGTTGCCATGCACACATGGCCGGAGGAAGGCGGAGGCTACATCACCCTCACCACATGCAAACCTGTGGACGAGCAGAATGCAGAACAAATGGAAGAATCGATTCGGACGGCGTTTCACGCAACGAAAGTCACTAGGAAAACGGTGAATGTCTGATGTCGAAGAAAAAGGTACGGCTGGGCCTCAATGAGAAACTGAAGGGTTCGCAGGGCACATACACGGTCAGAGGAAACCTGAGTCTCAGAACGTGGGATCGCGAGGACAATCGCTATTACGACTGGGAAGAGTGGGAACTGATTTCCTTCAACAAGGGAGACGTCTGGCTCGAATGCGACCATTTCAATCGCGAGATCTCCCTCTATGAGCCGATCCGCATGCCCGAGGAGCTTCCAAGTCCCGAGACGCTCACCGTCGGCGAACGGATCCGCATCACGCTCCCCGGAGGTTCCAGCGTCCGGGCGAAGGTCGAAGAGGCTGCGGTCGGCGAAGTCACGGCCACGGAGGGGACGACGCGCTACGACGTCCACGCGGGCGACAAAATCGCTTACGCAGTGCTCAGATACCACGACGACAACGGCGTCATGGGGCAGCTGAACATCGAGACGTACAACGGCGCCGAGCTTGCCTGCTACACGAAAACAATCCTGAGCGAGGAGAGCCAAATTCTCCTTTTCGGCAAGAGGCTCCTGCCGCGCTCGGGCAAATACTCCGGCATGCTCGGCGTCGTCGCTATGATTCTCGCGGTCATAGCCGTCGTTGTCATCGTCAGCTTCATCGCATCGAAGGCGACCGAGGACGAAACCGACGACACTTATAGCCCCGGGACCGACACCGAAAACACCTACGACCCAGACGGCGGCTACTATCCCTATCACCGCCCTGTCTACAGGCCCAGGTACGGCAACGACGGCGGCGGATACCGCCCCGTCTACAGGCCCAGGTACAGCAACAACGACGGCGGCGGATACCGCCCACGCAGCGTCTACGGCGGGGGCGGAGGCGGCATAGGGAAATAATCGCCGGCCTCTTTTCCACACCCGGGCATTTACATCCGTCTGCAGCCTCTTTTACACCCGCAGCCTATTGCACACGAAAGGAAATCCATGTTCTCATCCACGATCCTCGCGGACACCGTGCTTCACGACGTCGACACCTTCGGATTCGGCTGGGCCTCGATACTGAGCACGATCCTCTACGCCGTTCTCGGCTTCGCGCTGCTCATCCTCTTCGCGGTCGTCACCAACTTTCTGTTCAAACTCGACATTCGCAAAGAGCTCGTCAAAGACGACAACGTGGGAATGGGAGTGGCGATCGCGGGGCTGGCCATAGCCACTGCGATCATCATCGCGGGGACGATCAGCAGCTGATGCCCGACTCGAAGGCGTCCCGCGCGGAGAACACCACCCTTTTCGCGGCCGCGCTGCTCGTCGCCGTCGGCGGTTTGGTTTACGAGCTGATCCTCGGGACGACGGCGTCGTACCTCATCGGCGACTCGATCACCAGCTTCAGCCTCGCGACGGGCGTCACCCTTTTTGGGATGGGCATCGGCTCGCTGCTGGTCAAATACATCCGCTGGCGGCCTTCCACGAGCTTCGCGGTCAACGAGATCGCCCTGGGGTTCATCGGCGGAAACTCGGTCCTCATCCTTCACCTGGCTTTCACGTTCACCAAGCTGCACTGGGCCGCCTTTTCCGCCATAAGCCTGGTGATCGGCGTCCTCATCGGCCTGGAAATCCCCCTGCTGGTGAAGATGTTCGCAGCCTTCGGGCGAAAGTCGTCGGTTGAGCTGCTGAGCAAGGTGCTGGCCATCGACTACTTCGGGGCCCTCGTGGCTTCGCTCGTCTTCCCCCTGCTTTTGCTTCCCCAACTGGGGCTCATGCGCAGCGCCTACCTTGTGGCCACACTCAACATCGCAGTGGCAGTCGCCATCCTCTTCAGACTGAAAAGCTCAAAGAGGCTTCTCGCCTCGAGCATCGCCGTCGCGGTCGCGCTTCTGGGGATGTTCGCCGGCGCAAGCTACTTCGAGAAGGCGATCGACGCCGAGGCCTACCGGGACCCCGTCCTCGTTTACGAGCAGTCTCCCTACCAGAAGATCGTCGTCACGAAGTACGGCGAGGATCTGCGTCTCTACCTCAATCGCCAGCTGCAGTTTTCCAGCCTCGACGAGGTCCGCTACCACGAGACCTTGGCAGCGAGCGCCTTGACGTCCGTCAAGGACCCGCGCAACGTCCTCGTGCTCGGCGGGGGCGACGGGCTGTTGGCTCGCGAGCTTCTCAAGTACCCCAGCGTCAGACGGGTGACCGTGGTCGACATCGACGCGAAGGTCACGGACCTCGCGAGAAACAACCGTCTGCTCAAGGAGGTCAACAAAGGGGCGCTGAGCGATCCGCGCGTCAAGGTGGTCAACGCCGACGCCTTTCGCTTCGTCGACGACGCGAAAGGCACGTACGACGCCGCTCTCATCGATCTCGCCGACCCCCCGAACGCGCGGATGGCCAAACTTTACTCGAAACAGTTTTACCGAAACGTCTCCGAAAGGCTGAGTCCAAAGGGGGTCATGGTCACCCAGGCGACGTCGTCTTTCTTCAGCCCGCACGCATTCCACATCGTGGCGAACACGGTCCGCGCGGGCCAATCCGGATACGCCGTCTTCCCCTTCTCGCACAACATCCCCTCCTTCGGCGAGTGGGGATTCGTCCTTTCGACGAGGAATCCGAGCGCGCTCCTCAAGCAGCCGCTGGCTCCGGGCACCTCCTATCAGAACAAGGAGCTGCTTGCCTTCATGATCCGCACGCAGCCGCCGAAAGTGCCGAAAACCGAGGTTTCGACCCTGCTTGAACCACGGATCATCGACGCCTACGAGTCCGACATGCGGCAGTGGCGTTATTACTGACCCTCGGGTTGGGAGGCTCCCCGAAGGCCGGTTCGGCTAGACTTTTTCGAAAGCGGCGACGACGGCGCTTCTCGAACCAGGCCGCGACCTAGGTCGCAGCTGCGCGGCGGATATCGGGTCTGGAGGTTCGCCCAACGCAAGCGACTCGGCAGGCCGTCGCGCACTAGAGCGTCGTCGCGTCTAAGCGCACCCAAGCGCTGCAGCGTCTAAACGACAGGAGAAACATGGACATCGCGGTCATCGGCTCGAACAACGTCGATCTCATCACTTATATCAACCGAATGCCCCGCGAGGGCGAGACCCTCGAAGCGCCGAAATTCCAGATGGGCTGCGGAGGGAAGGGGGCAAACCAGGCGATTGCGGCCGCGCGGCTCGGTTCGAGCGTGCTCATGCTCACCAGAGTCGGCAACGACGTATTCGCGGAAAACACCGTCGCGAACTTCGCCGCAAACGGCGTGGACACCGCACACGTGCTGAGAACCGAAGCGTCCTCCGGCGTCGCGCCGATCTTTGTGGACCCTGAAGGGCGCAACTCGATCCTCATCGTCAAGGGCGCCAACGGCCTCCTTTCGCCGGAGGACGTCGCCGACGCCGCCGAGGATCTCGCGAAAACCAAGCTCATCGTGCTCCAGCTCGAAATCCCCCTCGAAACGGTCTATGCGGCGATCGAATTCGGCAACGAGCGAGGGATACCGGTTCTTCTCAACCCCGCCCCCGCGCATCCCGAGCTGGACCTGGACCGCATCAAGGGGTGCGACTATTTCGTGCCGAACGAGTCGGAGCTGGCGCTGCTGACTGGCATGCCGGTGGAAAACCCCGAACAGGCGGAGGAGGCGGCGCGCAGCCTGCTCGACGCCGGAATCCGCAACATCGTGGTCACGTTGGGTTCGCGCGGAGCCCTGTGGATCAACGAATCGCAGACGAAACGAATTCCCGCCGCACCCGTCGCCGCCGTCGACACCACGGGCGCCGGCGACGCTTTCATCGGCTGCTTCAGCCACTGCCTCGTCTCCGGCGACGATTTGACCGGCGGCGATTTGACCGGCGGCGATTCGGCAAGCTCCGACCGCGACATGGCGGCCCCCGGCGACGTCGAATCGGCGCTGACCGCCGCATGCCGTTACGCAGCCGACTCCGTGACGAGGCTGGGAACCCAAACCTCGTATGCCACCCGCGAAGAGTTCATGGCAAAAACTGACTGAGCGAAACTCGCGTCAAGGGGCGATCACGTTAACGAGGCCGCACGCCAAAACTAGGCGCACGGTACACGAGGGCGCGCGCCGAACCGAAGTGCACGGTACACGAGGGCGCGCGCCAAACCGAAACACGCGGTGCACGGACATTGAAAGGCCGGGGGCGACGTGCCCCCGGCCTTGCGGATCCTCCGGCGAGAAACCGGAGCCTCGCCGAACGAAGGAGCGCAAACAGTGCGATTGTGCGCCCAGGTCTCTGCGTTCTAGCGGACTTTGCGCCGTCACTGCCGTTCGTCGCCGATCGCGGCGCGTCGGCCAGTCCGCCCCGCGGCAGCTCAGCGGTTGTCGGCGGCCGACCTCAACATCCAGGCCTGCTTCTCCAGTCCCGTGGCGATGCCGATGAGCATATCGTTGCTCAGGTGGTCGACGTCGTCGACAGGGTCCAAGGTGGCCTTGATTCGGTCGGAAACCGTCATGAGCAGCTCCTCGAACTGCGAGTAAACCTCGTCCACGCTGAGAAAGCTCGCGTCGAACTGCTTGAGGCCCGAGGAGGCCGCGACGGTCGCGGCGCGGGCGTCGGGAACTCCGCCGAGGGCGGCAAGGCGTTCGGCGACGTCGTCGGAAGCCACACGGACTTCGTCGACGATCTCGTCAAGCTGCAAGTGCAGCGCGCGGAAACGTGTGCCCTTGATGTTCCAGTGCGCCTGCTTGCCCAGCAGGCTGAGATCGGTTAAATCGACAAGGGCCTGTTGAAGCGCCTTCTCGACGACGGGAGAAAGCTGCTGGTTAGTCATGTTCGCTCCTTTTTCCGCGAGCGCAGGATTCGCGCCCGCTTCTTAAACTTGAATGATTCTAGTTTATTCTTGTTTGGCGGTTGAGTCCACCACGACATCAGGCTATCGCGTCACACCGACGCCGTTTGGAGGCTGCGGCGTTCCCTCAACGCGCGAACGTGGGCCCCGACCGATCGCGGGGCCCACACGCATCAGGCCGCATTCCTGCACCTCGGCAGCGCTCGCCTGCCGCGTTGCCCCGCCGCATTTCAGCAACGTTCGCCCGCCGGAGGAGGACCCGCTTACAGATCCGCGATCTCCGCCGAGACGAACCAGGCAGCCTGGTACGGCGCGAAATCAATGCGCGGGAGCCGCAGATCCCAGGAGTACCCGCCCAGGAGCTCTTGGGCGTCGAAGCCCAGCCGCCGGGCGAGGACGTCGTGGCGCAGCGCCACAGTCTCGCCGGTGAAGTTGTAGACCTGAACCATCGTCCCCAAGGGGTGGTCCCTTTCGAGGACCAAGAGACGATGCTCCGGGCTCTCCACCGGGATCGAGGGAACCGAGGCGTGCAGCTGAGTGGTGGCTGCACGCACGGTTAAGATGTGGCGCAGCGCGGCGTTGACGCGCCCCGCCGGGCTCTCGACGTCGGTTTCCACTCGCTTGGCGAGATCCCAATCCATGAACGGCCGGTGCGCCCACCTGTTGTCTTCGGCGTGGGCCGGGTCATCAAGGTAGGACATGTCGTTGAACAGGCCCAGTTCGTCGCCCATATACAGCAGAGGGACGCCGCCGTATCCGCACACCACGGCGTACATCAGCGCGATCCGCTTGACTGCCAGGTCGATCGCCTCGGCGTCGTTCTCCTCGACGGCCTTCTCCAGCCC
This sequence comes from Peptidiphaga sp., assembly GCF_057238965.1. Classification (NCBI taxonomy): domain Bacteria; kingdom Bacillati; phylum Actinomycetota; class Actinomycetes; order Actinomycetales; family Actinomycetaceae; genus Peptidiphaga; species Peptidiphaga sp. Next base: position 6,925 of record NZ_DBHHEV010000015.1, on the reverse strand, counting down.
GGCCAGGCTCGCGCACGAACCGGAGATCCGGCGGTCGCCCGTCGCAGGGTTTTCCTGGAACACCAGCCCCCGGGAGAAGGATCCCGGATATCGCCCGGAATAGAAGTCCGAGAGGTAGGCGCGGTGGCCGAATCCCGTCACGCCGACCATCTCGGCGTCGTGGTCGGAGATCGCCCACCCGATGTCGTCGTGGCACCTGACGTAGGTGGCCCACGTCGCCGTCGTCGGCTTGTTCGGCATCTCGGAGAGGGCCACCTGGGCCATCTCCGCCCCGCCCGTGGCAATCGAGTTCCACAGCTGGACCATGAGCTCGTTGTGATAAGCCATGTCCGAGACCAAACCGTGGTGCTGACGCACGCCGAGGTAGGGCATGAGGTCCTCGGGCGCGACGATGGCCTCGGCCTTGAACGCCACAGCCGGGGCGGCCACGCGCAGGCACCCTCGAAGCACCTGCGTCACATCGTGGACTTCCGGCTGATTCTGACAGTTGGTTCCGAGCCTCTTCCAGATGAACGCGATCGCGTCCAGGCGGAAGACGTCCACTCCCTTGTTCGCCAGCCAGCAGATGAGCTCGACGAACTCGTAGAGCACCTCGGGATTGGCCCAGTTGAGGTCCCACTGGTACTCGTTGAAGGTGGTCCACACCCACGCGTTTGCCGCGTCGTTCCAGGTGAAATTGCCGGGAGCGAAGTCCGGGAAGATCTCCGGGAGCGTCTTCTCGAACTCGTCGGGCATCTTCCGGTCGGGGTACAGGAGGAAGTAGTCCCGATACTTCGGGTCCCCCTCCCTGGCCTTCTCCGCCCATTCGTGTTCCTTGGCGACGTGGTTGAGAACGAGGTCCATCTCCAGGGAGATCCCGTTCTCCCTCAGGGTGGCCGCGATGGCTTCCAGGTCGTCCATCGTCCCCAGGTCGGGTCTGATCTGGCGGTAGTCCTGGACCGCATACCCGCCGTCGTTCGCCCCTTCCCGCGGTTTGAGGAACGGCATGACGTGGAGATAAGTCACCCCGAGCCCTTTGAGGTAGTCGACGTGCTCCGCAACGCCTCGAAGGCTCCCCGCGAATCGGTCCGCGTAGGCGACGTAGCCGATCATCTCGGGCTGTTGCAGCCAATCTGGGCGCAGGATGCGCTCCTCGTCCAGCTCCCGGAGCTCGGCCGGGCGCTCCGCCATCGCGTCCTTTATGACCTTGGCCAGCCTGGCCTCGACCTCCGTCTCCCGCCCCGGATACACCTTGGCCAAAGCGGTGCGGATCTGCGGCGCGTAGCGCTTCCATCGCAGATTGAAGTCGCGCTCCGTTTCCGCGTCGAGGGGCATGTCAGTCCTCCCCGGCCGCTTCCGCGGCGGGTTTCCCGGCTGCCTCTGCCGGAGCCTCCTCAGCTCCTTCTTCAGGCGGGCGGACGATGAGCACGTCCCTGTGAGCCCGCCGGACGACGTCGGAGGCCACGTTGCCCAGCAGCCGCCCGACGATCGACGTGTCGCGGATGGCGCCGAGGACAAGCGCGTCGACTCGGTACTGCTTGGCCGCCTCGAGGAGGGCCTCGGCCGGTTCGCCGTCGACTAGGAGCGCAGCGGCGACGCGGACTCCGGCCCCTTCGGCGACGTCGACGGCCTGCTCCAGGGCGTCGGTCGCCGCGGCCACGCCGGGCACCTGGCCCATGGTCGCGTACTTCGTGGCCGCTATCTCTGGGGACGACGCCGCATCGCGGTCGCTGATGGCCGTGTAGGCGCAGACGATCACGACGTCGGCGTCATTGGAGGCCGCGATGGAGACGGCCCGCCGAACAGTCGGCCCGGCGAGCGCACTGCCGTCGGTGCCCACGAGGATTCGGCTGTACTTCGGCATGTTTTCGGTCATTTCGCTCACTTGCCTTCCTTGAATTCTCCGGCCACCTTCGGCGGGGCGGAAACGTCGTCCATGTCTCGGATGGTCGGGGGCTCGTTGATCCACGTCATGGCGATCGCGGCCAAGCCCATGAGAACGCCGGTGAAGGTGATCGCGTTCGTCGGATCCTTGCCCAGGAGGTTCTCGTAGATCCATCCGAAAGTCACGGTCTCCAGCAGCTGCGGCAGCACGATCATCATGTTGAGGATGCCCATGTACACGCCGTACCTGTTCGATGGGACCATGCGGACCGCCATGATGTACGGCACGCCCAAGAGCGACGCCCACGAGATGCCGAAGCCGATCATCGGCAAGAAGACGAGGAACTTGTTGGTGACGTGCGGAAGGACGAGAAGCGATACGAGGGCGCATATGAGGCTCGCCGTGTGGACCCACTTGGCGCCGTGCCTCTTCGCAAGAGACACGAGGCCGAAAGCCACCATGAAGGTGACGACGTTGTACGAGCCGTTCACAAGGCCGGTCCACGTAGTCGCGTCCCTGTACGCCTGGGACTGTGCATTGGTTGTATTGAACACCGACTTGGCGATGGACAGAGAGATGAACTGCCAATAAACGAACATTGCGTACCACTGGAACAGGTACACGAGCCCCAGCTTGCGCAGTTCCTTCGGCATCTCGACAATCGCGTTGCCGATCTCTTTGAGCGCACCGAAACGCTCGCGGTCCTTCTTCGAGCGGAGCTCCGCGAGTTCCTCCGGCGACGGCGGAATCTCGTCAGTGGACAAAACAGAGACGAGGACGGTGGCGATGGAACACACCGACCCCAGCATGAAGGCCCCGAAAACGTAGTAAGGCAAGCCCGAGCCGGCCACCCCCTCCCATATATGCTCGAAAAGGAACATCGAGGCATTGGCGAGGGTGATTCCCAGGCCCGCGAAGAAGGACTGGGCGAGGAAGCCCTTGGCCGTCTGGCTGGGCGGGAGCCGATCGGCGATGAAGGCGCGGTACGGCTCCATCGCGGTGTTGTTCGAGGCGTCGAGCAGCCACAAAAGGAGGACGGCCATCCACAGGGCCGAGACAAATGGGAAGAGGAAGAGGCACACGGAGCAGCCGATGGCGCCGACGATGAAGTACGGCTTTCGCCTCCCCCATCTCTCGCTCCATGTTCTGTCCGACATGGCACCGATGATCGGCTGAATGAGAAGGCCCGTGATGGGGCCGGCCATATTGAGGATCGGCAGTTCCGACTCGTCGGCGCCCAGCATCTTGTAGATCGGGTTGATCGCGGTCTGCTGCATTCCGAACGAGTATTGGATGCCGAAAAAGCCGAGATTCATGAGGAGAATCTGCCTCATGCTCATCATCGGCTTATGCCGAATGACCGTAGTATTTTTCTGCGTCATGGAATTCCGTTCTATGAAGCGGCGCCGGCGCCGTCGATGTATGCCTGAAGCCTGTCGAGAATGGACTCCCAAACCTTCGCGTAGTCGACCGCGGCCTGGGACTCATAGGGGCCCTGGACGACCCGCAGGAGGGTCTTGCCCTGTCCTTGCCTCGAAAACTCGACTCGCAGCTCAACGGGCCTGGAGGGATCGATCCCCTCGATTCCGGTGATCCTCTGCTGGCTCACAAGGACATCCGGGTAGAAGACCTCGGTGTATATGCCGTCGACAACCCACGTCCTTGCGGGGTCGTCGTCACGGACTTTCGTATGACGGAGGCGACCACCGAGCCGCGGATCAAGCTCGACCGACTCGGGCACAACGTGCCACCCGTCGGGCGCGAACCATTGCGCGAGCGCCTTCGGCTCGGTGAAAGCCCTGAACAAAACGTTGCGCGGCTCCTCGAAGATCCGCTCAACCTCAAGGACTGTATCGGGTTCCATATCGATTCCTCTGTTGCAATCGGACGGACATCGTCATAGGTGTCCACAATGAACGCCTTCCGCACGGTCGCGGGATCGACTCCTCAGCGAGAGTAATGGATCTAACAATCGTGCAGCGGCGCTAGCCTATCAACGGCCATCCGACCGCTTCCCCACCCGTCTCACATACAGGACAGCGCCCCTTCCCCCAGATTGCGCGGAATTCGGCCAGATTCCAGGAAAATCGACCGGGAAAAGGCCGTGTGCGTTGTCTCACAGCTTGCGATTTTCGGGGACTTTTGTCCCCGCGTTTTGCCGGGCCGAGCTTCGCATTTCGCCGGAACGGGGGTCTGTTGCGGGGACGGCGCCGAAGACCCGAGAGCCGGTCAATCTATGCCGGAAACCCGAGGGCCGGTCAATCGACGTCGACGGCGAGCATGCGATGATCTGAAACGGCCAGGCGCCGCGTCGTCGCTTCTCCCGCCGCCCGGAAGCCGACCCCGAGGATGTGGTCGATCTGGGAGCTGGGCTCGTCGTCGGGATAGGTCAGCGCCTGCGCGAGGACTTCGTACTCGGTCTGTTTCTGAATGTCTTCGAGGTGCGTGTTGAGGTCGCCGAGGACGATTCGGGGAGCGTCGGGGATGCCGCGGCGTCGGGCGACCCTCGCCATGAAGTCTTCGAGAAAACGCAGCTGCTTGCGATTGTCCGGCTGCTTCGTGGTCAAGTGCGTGGCGCCGACGACGACGGGCTTCGGGGTCAGGAGCACGGCGACTATCGCCATCCTTTGCTCCTCGAGGCGAAAGCGCCAGCCAAAGCGGCGGTCGGACGCCCTGCGCACCGGATTCCTCCACGAAGGCAGCCTGAGGGCCCTGATGTAATCGACGGGGTACGCGGTGGCGAAAGCGATGCCGTATCCGCGCCGGGAGCGCCGAAACATCCTGGCCATGAAGTTGCTCGGCGCCCGCCGGCACGCCGCGAAGCGTCGATGCTCCATTCCCGCGCCCTCGGCGAACGCCGAGAGGATAGATCGGCCGCGATCCTCCCTGACTTCTTGCAGCGCCAGCACATCGGGTTTGAGCTGCGCGATTTCCGCAGCGGCCTCGCGGACCGCCTCGTCGTTCACGGCGTCCTCGCCCAGCACGGCGCCGACCCAGGATTGGTTGGCCCGCCCGCTCTGGACGTTGAAGCTCACAAGGCGCATAGGGATCACTCCGAAGGCTCGAAGGAGAGGCTGACCGAGTTCATGCAGTAGCGCTGCCCCGTCGGGGTCTGGGGCGCGTCTGGGAACACGTGGCCGAGATGCGAGTCGCAGGAGGCACAGCGAACCTCGGTCCTGGGATAGCCCAGCTTGTAGTCGACGTCGGTGACCACGGAATCCATCGACGAAGGATCGTAAAAGCTCGGCCAGCCGCAGCCCGAATCGAACTTCGTCTCGGAGCGGAAGAGCTCGGCCCCGCACCCGCGGCAGCAGTAAACGCCTTCGCGCCCTTCGCCCAGAAGCTCGCCGCTGAAGGGAGCTTCCGTTCCGGCCTCGCGCAGCACGTGATACTCGGCGGGAGCGAGAACTGCGCGCCACTCCTCATCCGTTTGCGGCACAAGAGGTTTCGTCATACCACTATGCTCGCTTTCGTCGTGCGACGTGTCCATCGCTCTCACTCTGAGCGGAATGGGCAAGTTTTGGGGCCGATCAAGGCCGTGCGCCCACGGCCACGGGCGCACGTTGCGGCCAAGTTGTTTTCGTCCTTCGTTCCAGCATCGCCCCAGCGGCCGCGGGCGCACGCTGCGGCGCTCATGCGTGAAGGGAAAGGCTCCGCGAGGCAGCCGCCTACGCTTTGGAGCCGGCCTCTTTCTTGGCGCCCGCGCGAATCTCCGTGGCGGGGCCTTCGCCGCGTTCGGGAGCGTCTTCGGCGTCGACGCCGCCGTCCCCGGAGCCCTGCGTCCCCTCCTTCTTGCGGGCAGCCTCCTCCCGCTCGCGCATGGCGTCTTCGCCGGGCCCGGCGAAGTCCTTGCCGCGCTTCTCCGCCCCTGCGGATCCGGTGAAGATCGAGGCTTCGTATCCGGTTTCCGTCAGCGGCGAGGGCGCCGTCTGGGGGGTCGGTTCGCGGTCGGCGAGAGGAACGCGCACCACCGGCGGGGACGCGGGGAACACCCTGGTGCCCGTCGGGCCACGGTCGCCGTGGCGCCGTTTGCCGTGCGGACCGGACGGGCCGCCCTGGGGGCTGGCCGAACGGAACGTCGGGCGGCTCTGGTCTTTGCCGTCGGAGACTCTGACGACGTCGGGCCTGCCGGAGTTCGGAGCGTCGGGCCTGCCCGCGGGAAGAAGGGCGTCCGCCGCTGGGATTTCCTCGAGCAGCGGATCTGGCGGGTTGACGAAACTGCGCCCGTGGGGTACCGCGTCCGGAGCATTCGCCTGTATCCAGCGAACAAGCCGCTCGCGCACGAAGAACTTGAGATCGATGAGGTTCGAAGGCGTCGCGGCGGAAACAAGCGCCGAGACTTGAATCGACGTGCTCTCGGCGGCGCGAACCTGGATGATCCCGGTGTTGCCGTCCCACAACGTGGTTTCCTTGAGGATCCTGTCGAGTTCGGCGCGCAGAGCTGGAATCGGAACGCTCCAATCAAGCAGCAGGTCGACGTATCCGAGCATTTCGGGCGCCCGCCGCGTCCAGTTCTCAAAGGTCTTGGTGGTCAGTGCCTTGGACGGCACAATGAGCCTGCGCCCGTCCCACACTTTCAGGACGACGTAGCTGAGCGTGATGTCCTCGACTTTCGCGTACTGGTCGTTGTTCCATATGACGATGTCGCCCATGCGGATCGAGTCGGAAAAGGCCAGCTGCAGACCCGCGAACAAGTTACCCAAGGTTGACTGCGCCGCAAGGCCGGCGACCACGGAGATGACTCCGGCCGAGGCGAAGACCGAGGCGCCGAACGCCCTTGCGAGCGGGAAGGTCATGAGGATCGCGGCGGCGCCCAAAATCCAGATCGAGATTCCGACCACCCTGTTGAGTATGCGGACCTGCGTCTGCACCTTCCAGTAACGCGACTGCCCGCTCTCCCTCACGCGGTTGAGGATGAGGTCCTGCACGCCCGTTGCAATCGACGAGACGAGCCACGTCAAAGCCGCGATCGTTGCGATGAGGAACCCGTGCTCGACCCACATGTTCCAGCCGACGTCCCCGCCGCTCGTGGCCATCGGCAGCGCGACGGAGAATCCGATC
>NZ_DBHHEV010000014.1:18369-32677 GCF_057238965.1 Peptidiphaga sp. | reverse complement strand
CCGGCTTTAAATTCATGCGGCGTTCGCGCGTGAACGCGACGGTGGTGGCCGGCGACGGCTCGAACAGCTTCCGGGTCGAGGCCAGGTCGATCCTCTTCGCCAACTGCGCGCGGCTTCCCGCGGGCTTCGTGCTCGCGCCGGACGCCCGCATCGACGACGGCTGGCTCGACCTCGTGCTTCTGGACACAAAGGGCTGGATCTTCGGCTGGGGCGACGTCATGCGGCGGATGGGCCTGCAAGGAATCGGCGTGCGCCGGACGATTCTGCCCTCTGCGGGAACGATCGACCTGCGGCGCATGCGCTCGGCGACGGTCACCGCCGACCGGCCCGAGCTCGTCGAGGCCGACGGCGACGCCCTCGGATACGCCACGAAAGTCACAGCAGAAATCGACCCGCTGGCGCTCACCGTCCACGTGCTGTGAGCGGGCGGCCTTCCGGCGGCTCCGCCTTGCCTTCGCCGTTCCGCGTTTGCGGTCGTGCGATTCTGCCTTTGCGGGCCGCGAAGAAGCGGCTGCACAGGCTTGGGGGCGCCTCCTTACGGCGGAGACGCCTTTTTACGCCCGCCCGGCCAGCAGCCTCTCGACGAATTCGCGCCCTGCCCGGAAGTCGGCGTCGGACGTTCCGGGGCGCGGTCTGATCCTCTCGCCGCTGGCCGAAGGGTAGGAGCCGAGGAAGACGACCTGCGGGCACACGCGGTGCAATCCTATGAGAACCGCCTGGATGCGCTCGTCGCACAGGTGGCCCTCGGCGTCGATCGAGAAGGCGTAGCGGCCCAGCGAATCGCCGATAGGCCGCGACTCGATCCGCGAGAGATTGATGCCGCGGGCGCTGAACTGCTCGAGCATGCTCAGCAGCGCGCCGGCCTCGTCGTGCGGGAGCTGGACCAGCAGGGTGGTTTTGTCCGCGCCCGTCCTTTCGGGCTGCGGCCCGGGAAGTCCCACCATGATGAACCGGGTGACGGCGCCGGGGTTGTCGGCGACGTCGTCGGAAAGCGACTCGAGGCCCATGAGCTCGACGGTGGCGGGCGGGCACAGGGCCGCCTCGAAGCCGGGGCTGTCCGATTCGGCGAGGGTTTTCGCGCCGGCGGCGGTCGACGTCGCCGGCACGTGGACGACCGGGCCGAGGTGCTCGGCGATCCATCCGCGGCATTGCGCCCACGCGTGCGAGTGGGTCGATATGGCGCGGATGTCCTCGCGGCGCGTGCCCGGCCTGACCGCGAGCGAGAAAGCGATCGGCACGAGCATCTCCGCCTTGATCTGCAGCGCGGAGCCGTCCGTCAGCGCGTCGAGGGTTGCGTTGACCCCGCCCTCGACGGAGTTTTCGATCGGGACGACGGCGAAGTCCGCCTCTCCCGAGCGCACAAGCCTGAGCGCCGTCGGAACGTCGATCGCCGGAATCTCGACCGAATCGGGCGGGGCCACCTGTTTCAACGCCGCGTACGTGAACGTTCCCGCCGGTCCCAGGAACGAAAAGCGCAGGGGGGCCTGCTTTGTCGCGCTCATTGGTCTCCTTCCGCCCGCTTTCTTCTCGCTCGCGCGCTTTCTTCTCGCTCGCACACTTTACCTGCCGGTTTCCCCGCGGACGGGCCAACCCTCCGAAATGTGGGCGACGCCTTGGCCTGGCCACGGACCGCCGCATGCCGTTTTCTTCCGCGATTTCACGCATCCGCAGGGCGTTCTCGCATCGGCAGGGCGTTTTCGCTCGGCAGCCTCGACGGCGTCGACGCTTGGGCGACTTCACCGATCCGCAAGACGCCTTGAGACCGAGCGCAAACCCCAGGATTCGCCGGGCGATCTCGGGGATTTGCGAGGTAGGCGCGTTTGGCCGCAGTGCATGCCGCCTGCGCCGCTTCCGATAGGCTGGTCTCATGGTCCTTCGCTCCGCCCGCCAAACGATCCTCGTCGTAGTGGCATTGCTCGCGGTCCTCGCCGGAGTGTGCGCGCCAGCTCGCGCGGAGGGAACGGCTCGTGCGGGGAAGCCCGCGGCCGAAGGCGGCGGGAAGGGCCCCGTCGTCGTCGTCGGATTCTCGGGAGTCAGCTGGACGGACGTGACCCGGAAGACCGCCCCTCACCTGTACGAATTCGGCAAGAAGGCGGCGGTTTCGAACATCGTGGTGCGCACGGTCCGCGAGACCGCGTGCCCGGTGGAAGGGTGGACGGCCCTTGGGTCCGGGCAGCGCACGATCGACGACGGCTGCCGCCTGCCGACCGTGGCGGGCAAAGCCCCGGTCCGGTGGGCCCAGCTGAAAGAGGCCAATTCCTCGAGCAGTTACAAGGCAAAGATCGGCGCGCTCGGCGAGGCTCTCCAAGGGCGCAGCGCCCTCGCCGTCGGCCCCGGCGCCGCCCTCGCCCTCGCCAAGCCGAACGGCCGCCTTCTCGGCGGCTATGCCGCCCTCGCCCCGCTGCCGGTTTCGGGGGAGGACGGAGACGTCGGCGGCGCGGCGCGAGCCTACGCCGGGTCCGACGCGGACGTCACGGTGATCGACCTCGGCGCGGTCCGCTACCCCGGCAACGAACTGAGCGAGAACCATCCCGTCCAGGCCCCGGGAATCGCCCAGCGCCTGCGCGAGTACTTCACGCCCGAGGGCGCTGCGCCCGAAACGGTAAAGCAGCAGATCTCCTACATCGACGCCCGGTTCGGGCTGCTTGTCAAACAGATTCGCAAAAAGACGCCCAACGCCACCGTGCTTGTGGCGAACGTCGCCGACGCCGACTCCTCGCGGCCGCATTTGGGATATTTCGCGGCAGCCGGGCCCCGCATGGGCGGGCCGGCGCTCGCGACGTCGGACTCGACGCGGCAGCCGGGGCTCGTCCAGGTCACGGACATCATGCCCACGCTGGCCGGATGGCTGGGCGCAGGGCCGCAAGCCCGCGGCAACGCGATAGGCTCGGCCATCACAACCGCCAAGGCCTCCGACGACGGGGAGGCGAACATCGCCCGGCTTGACGCCGAACACACCCGCGCGCAGGTGACCCGCTCGCTTTCCGGCTCCTTCTACGTTCTTCTCGCCGCGCTGTCCGCGGCGATCCTCCTCATGTGGGCCAAGCGGAAGTCTCACAGGTGGACGGAGACGAATGAGCGCTTCTTCCTGCAATTGAGCGCCCTCACGGCCGCGCTTCCTGTCTCGACGCTGCTCGTCAACCTCATTCCCTGGTGGAGGATGTCGAATCCCCTCGTGAGCCTGCTCATGGGGGTTGTGCTCATTGCCGCCGTTCTCGCTCTCATCGCTTTGCGCGGAAAGTCGCCTTTCGCCCCGTTTGCCGTCATAGGAGGCGTCACCGCCGGAACCCTGGCCCTTGACGTGCTCCTCGACGGCATATGGCACGGGTACCCCCTCCAGTTGGCCGCCTTGCTGGGCATGCAGCCGCTTGTGGGTTGGCGTTTCTACGGCTTTTCGAACAATGCCGTCGCCATGTTCGTCGCCGGGCTCGTGCTGCTGCTCGCCTGGCATTCCTCGCGGACGGCCCGCAAGAAGTCCGTCGCGGTCATCCTGGGCGCGGGCGCGCTCGCCGTGCTCTTGGACGGCTCGGCGAGGTTCGGGGCGGACTTCGGCGGGCCGCCGGTCATCGTCGTCGGCCTCGGCGTCCTCGCCACGATGGTCGCCGGAAAGCGGCTCACCTGGCTTCGCTTCGCCGCCGTTCTGGGCGCCGCCGTCGCCGTTTCTTTCGTGTTCGCCCTCTTCGACTACCTTCAACCTGCCCCCAAGCGCTCTCACCTCGGCAAGTTCGTGGGGTCCTTCTTCGACGGCGGCGGCCTCGCCATCGTCTGGCGCAAAGTCACCCAGATATTCGGGGGAAATGCGCTCTTCATCCCCGTCGCCCTGGCGATCGTCGCGGCGATCTGCGCAGTCGCTTGGCTGCTGGCCAAGCGCGGACACTTCGCTCGGCTCCGAATTGAGGACGAAATCGTGAGGCGTTCGGCGGTTTCGCTCGTATCGGCGCTCGTCGTCGCTGCGCTGCTCAACGACTCGGGGGTTACGATGCCCGCCGTCGGGCTGATCGTTGCCGCCCCGCTGTGGTTCGTCGCCACGCTGCGCCGCGAGGGAGAGGCGACCGCCGGTCAAAGGGACGCTGCCGTGCAGGAAGGCGAGGCCGCCGTGCAGGAGGAAGAAAGCCCGGCAACGGCCTCTCGCGAATAGGCAGCCGCTGTCCGACGACGCAGGTTTGGCAGGCTTGAAGCCGCCGTCAGTCAGACCCCGAGCGGGCGCATGCGCGGGGTCTGGCGCGCGGATCGATCTCGGTGGCGGGGGCGGACCTTGATTGATGGCATACGCTTGGTCACTGTCGGAGTATTAAAAATACTATTCTAATGTATTTGAATCATCCATGCGACCTCCAGTGTATGTTGTTCGCTACGGAGGGGGTGTGGCTTTCTGCGTGGCGTCTCGCCCTTCGTTGCACAGCGCCTTTCCTTTGTTCTTTTGCGACTGTTTTCCACGGTTGTGGCTTGCTCGAAACGTCCGCCGCGAACTGGAGAATCTGTTCGCGGCCTTTCTGCCGCGCGAGACTGCGCGATCGATTTGCCGCGGAATGCCGGACCTCCGTTCGGGTGTGAACAGACGTGCGCGACGTTGAAATGCGCACCATTTCAAGGAAAAGTCGGATTGTCCCGCGCCTTCGGCGTGCGAATCGCGCCTTACGGAGAAGGTACAGTTTTTGCATGGCCTGTCGATCATTTAAGCTACTTTAGACCGCTTAAGGGCGGCGCCCTGTGAGGAGTCCGGTGGAATGTGCCTGTCCGAATGGCGGCGTCGCGCCGAATGTCCAAAAACTTGAAGGGAGTTTCGCGCATGGGACCAGGTGGGGCGGACACGCTGTCCGCGGATCCGAAGGAGCTCGCGACTGAGGCTGGCAACGCGCAAGACTGCGCCGCCAAAAGTCAGCGAATGCGGACGGAAGATACAGCCGGCAGCATCTCGGGGAAGATTTCAGGAGGCAAGGCGGCCTCGACCGTCAAGACGACGTCCGAGCATCTTTCGAACGAGCTCAAAGACATTGAGCATCAGCTGAGCGACTACTCGGACGATCTCGTGGCAACCATGAAGACGATCGAGCAAACCGATCAGAACGAGGCGGGGATGTATCAGGGCATGACCCCCTCCGGGGACGCCGGCGGCTTTGCCGAGGGAATAGGCGCCGGAGCAGGAGACGGCGGCGCAGGCGACGCCGGAGGCGGGAGCGGCGCTGCAATTGGCGGCGGTCACTCGTACGGGTCGGCCGGCGGTGCGTCTGGCGGCTCAGCTGGAGGCGGCCACTCGTATGGCTCCGCCAACGGCGGCGCCGGCCAGCTTTTCGGCTCCCCTGGCGGCGGCTCGATTGTAGGCGGCCATTCGTACGGTTCGACCGAGAGCGGCCAGATCGTCGGCTCACACGGTGGGCATAACTCGATGGGAGGCGCTCTGGGCGGCATCCACAATTTGATGAGCGGCGATTCCGATTCCTTTTCGTCTGGGGCTCGAGGATCTCACCCCGCGCCCATGCCCCGCGTCGAAACCTCGGGCGATCCCGCGCCCATGCCGCACGCGGAGACCTCCGGAAACGCCGCGCCGATGCCGCACGTCGAAACCGAAGGCGGAAAGATCCTCCCCTCCGTCGAACAGGGACACAGCTACGGGGCCCAGATTTCCGGCGGCGGGAGCTCTCACGGAGGCTCCTTTGGCCCGGCGCCCATGCCGCAGGCGGAGGTCCCGGGCGATCCCGCGCCCATGCCGAATGCCGGAAACTCGGGGAATCCCGTTCCCATGCCCACGGCGGAAGGCTCGGGCAACCCCGTCTTCACGTCCCACGGAAGCGTCCATTCGGTGACAAACTCCTCCGGTTCGTTCGCCCCGACGCCGATGCCGCACGCGGCGCCTTCCGGCGACCCCGTTGCGATGCCTCACGCCGAGACACCCGGAAATCCGGCCCCAATGCCGCGAATCGAGCCTTCCGACCCGCCGGTCTTCACCCGCGGGGGAGGGGCGGACTACGGCCCGCGGATTCCCGGCGTCGGCGCCGACGGCGGCTCTTTTGCTCCATCACCCATGCCGCACGTCGAGAATCCGGGCAACGCCGTTCCGCTTCCCGGCGCGCAGGGTTCGGACGCTCCGGCTCCCATGCCCCGCGTGCACGGCTCCGGCGGTTCGTCGTCGGCCGCGACCGCGTGAGGCTCGAATCACGCAACCGTGAAGTGCGCAAACCGACAGCGCATCAGAGCTCAATTGCCGACGTTTCGGCGCTAAGAAAGGACTTTCTCCATGAAATGGAGCGACATCACCGACTGGGAAGAGTCGACCCTCGAAACCGAGTATCAACAACTGTGCATTCGAGAGAAGGAGGCGGAAAACTGGGGGCGCGAGATTCTCGAGCTCAACAAGTCGACGAGCTGGCAGGGCGACGCCCGCAAAGCGGCGGACAAGAGGGTCGAAGAGATCGACCAGGATGTCGCCCAGTTCATCGTGAATCTGCGGGCGATGAAAACCGCGACGTCCACGATGCAGCAGGGCATGGGCGCCGTGCAGGGCCTCGTGAGAGACGCGAAGGCGCACGCCGAGGGCTCCGGTTTGACCATCCATTCGGACGGCACCGTGGAAGACACAAGCGGAACCGATTGGGGCGACGTGGCTCTCAGCACCGCGATGAACCCGTTGAGCTACGCGCTTCCGGGAGCGGGCGCCCTCATTTCGGCCGGGACTTCCTACGAGATGAACAAAGCCGCCAGGCAAAAGGCGGTCGACGAGTGTGCAGACCGCGTCGATAAGGCCGTCAAGAAAGCCAACGAGATAGACGAGGCGTACTCGCAAGCTCTCAGCAACATCGAAGAAGGCAAGGTCAAGCCCGAAGGCTCCCTCAAGCACACCGTGGACGGGCCCCTTCCCATGCCTCAGGACACCAGCGACACCCGCGCCGTGGCCGAATGGTGGGACTCGCTGAGCCGCGAGGAGCAGGAAAGGCTCGCCGACGAAGAACCGGATCGCATAGGCAACCTCGACGGCGTCGACGCCTGGGCTCGAGACAGGGCCAATCGCCATCGGTTGGACAGGGATTACGAGGATCTGAACAGCAGGAAAGAGTCCAACGAGAAGAAGGTCACCGCCTATCAGGCGTGGGTGGCCGGCGGTCGAGAAGGAGCTGCGCCCTCCAGCGCCGACGAGTTCTCCCGTGCGAAGAGCGAACTCGACAGGCAGGCGGAACTCGACAAGCTCAAGACCGCTCTTAAACAAGGCGCCCAATACAACGGCACGTCGCAGCTCCTTCTTTACGACCCCGTCGAACCCGGCGAGAATCAAGATCAGCTCCATGCGGCTGTGACGGTAGGCGACGTCGATAAGGCCGACAACGTTGCGGTTCACGTGGGCGGGCTGACGACGAGCGTCGACAACAACGTCATCGGGTACACCGCCGAAATGGCCAATGTGGCCGGCACGGCCGGAGGGGACACGGCCTCGGTCATGTGGTTCGGATACGATCCTCCGCAGGCGGGAGCGGGCTCGAACGGCGTCTTCACCGTGTCCGAAACCGAGCGCGCGGCCGCGGGAGGGGCCGACTTGTCCCACTTCCTCGAGGGGCTGCACGATTCGCGGCAGGGCAGCGGAGAGGGCGGCGATCCGAGAATCACCGCCCTAGGCCACTCCTACGGTTCGACGACCCTGGGATACGCCCTGACGCAGGTGCGCGACGGCGTCGTCGATGCCGGAGTCTTCTACGGGCCGCCGGGAGTCCCGGCCAAGGACGTCTCCGATTTCAACGTGCCCTCGGACAGCGTCTACGTCATGAAGAACGACCAGGACATCATCGGCGCAGTGCCGAACAACGGGCCGATGGGCATGGCTCCCGGTTCCGATATGACGCAGCTCAGCGATCCCACGGAAGTGCCCGGAATTCAACACATCGAAGGGAACCACGGGATCGACCCCGGCACCGGTTTGGTCACGGGAATCCTCGGGCCCATCGCGGGCGCTGGTTACGAAGGCTACAGCGACCACGTCAATTACTTCGACAGCACCAATTACCAGGATGCAGACACGCAGAAAGAGATCCATAAGTATCTGCGTCAACAGGGGCTGCCTGAGACCGATGAGAACGTCCGGGCCGAAATCCAGCGCCGCCAGCAAGAGAACGCGACCTCCCAGCAACGAGAAGTTTCCGATATCGTCGCTGGAAGGAAGTGAGCGGAAACTTGGAGCCAGGCAAACGTTGTTAAGGAGCCGGGCAAACGCTCGCATGGGGCGCATGTAAGCGTGGACATGGGACCATATGAGCGCGTGTTTGGATCCGGGCAAGCGCGTACTTTGGAACCAAATAAGGGCCGACGGCGCGGCGCAAACGGGTCGTCGAAGCGAGGCTTGCCGAGCTGGCGGCGCTCTGCGTGCAAGCCGCCGGGCTCCGAAAAGCGGCGGGCATTCTGGAGGGGCGATACGGCTCTTCCGGGGTGCCCGCCGTTGCGGGCTGTCGGGCGCCCGTAGCCTCCTTCCCGGGCGTGTTGGAGCGCCTCAGGTTGGGGTTGACCTCGCCCTCGACCCAGCCCCTCCTCCTCGGGCGTGTTGGAGCGCCGCCGACGAGTTTGAGCCGTCGAGCAAGCGGGAGCCGCCGTCAGGCGCAGCTGGAGCTTGCGCGGCACGTGTGGGACGCATGTGGGGATTGGCCGAGTGTGGCGGGGTCCGGAAAGCCCGCACTATGGTTGCGGACTCCCGGGGTTATGTTCCCTGCTTTCATTCGCCATAGATCGGCTGAGCCAATCTGATGAAAACAGATTTGCCAGGTGGGGAAACTCTAGATTTTAGCTCGAAAGAGATTGGTTTGAGACGGTAGGAGTTGGAGAAAGCTACCCTCACACATGAATCGTTGCTATTTCAGCCTTTGCCTGCTGGGGACCGCTTGCTGTCAAGCGATCTCTGTGCTGAGGTAAGATAGTCAAGGCGGCGGAAGTGGCAGTCGAATGTGGGTATTTGCAGAAGTTGCGACAGTCGTCCCAGAGAACGATCTATTTAACTTTCAATCAAAGGCTTGGAGGGAGTCAAAGATGGGAGAGGGTGCTGTGGGCACGCTGTCCGTGAATTCGAGCGAGCTCGGCAAACAGGCGGCGTTTGCTGAAAACTGCGCGACGGAAAGTGCGAAACTGGCAGCGGATCACGCCGCAGAGGGAATATCGGGCAAGATTCGAGGAGGGGACGCGTCGTCGGCGGTGACGGCGGCAGCCGGATGCCTGACGGGAAAGCTCAAGAGCATTGAGGGGACCCTCAACGAGCATTCGGGCAGTCTTCTGCAGACCGCAAGGGACGTGGGACAGACGGATCAGGCCGAGGCCGGCGCATACGCGGGTTTGACGGCGTCCGGGGAGGCCGGGAACGACGCTGGAATCGACGGCGTCGACGGAGAAAGCGGCGTGTCGGCCATCGGCGTTTCGGGCGCTCCAGGTGCCTCGGGAGCCGACGAAGGCCAACTGGCGACGAACGAAGCCTTGGCCGGAATCTACGAGTTGATGGGGCCTGAGTCTTCGAAGGGCTAGGAACCGGACCTCGAGCACCTGAAAGAAAAAGGGCCAACGGCAAGAGACAACGGAGAAAGGACTTATCGATGCAGTGGAGCGACATCGTCGAATGGAAGGAATCGACCCTCGAAACCGAGTACGGCGAGCTGGACGGCCTCGTCAAGCGGGCTGAAACGTGGGGGCAAGAAATCCTCAAGCTCAATCAGTGGGACGATTGGCAGGGGCAGGCGCGCGATGCGGCCGACCAGCAGGTCGATCAGATCGCGAACGAAGCCAACCAGATCCTTGTGGAACTGCGGGAGATGAAAAGAGTGACGTCGCAGATGCAGCAGAGGATGGGCGAAGTGGAAGGCTTCGTCAACGACGCGACGGCGCACGCCTCGAACAGCGGGTTTATCATCCATTCGGACGGCGCCGTGGAGGACACTGGTGAACAGACGTGGGAGGCAAGTTATGTAAACACCCTAACCTCCTTCCTCAAGATCTTGAATCCCTTAGGACCGAGCATGCCAACCGAAGAGGATCACACACATGCCAGGCAAGAGGCCGTGAATGCGTGCGCCAAACTTGTTGAGAAGGCGGTTCGCCGCGCAACCGAAGCGGATCAAGAGTACGCAGCGGCTCTTAGAGCCATCGAACAAGGGACGATCACGCCAGCAGGCAGCCTTCAGAACACGCTGAACGGACCCTTGCCCAGGCCGGCCGACCTCAGCGACACCCGGGCGGTGAGCCAGTGGTGGGATTCCCTGAGCCGCGAGGAGCAGGAAGAGCTCGTTGCGAAGGAGCCAAAGCTCATCGGCAATCTCAACGGCGTCGACGCCTGGGCTCGCGACAAGGCGAACCGCGCAGTGATGCAGGCGGATTATGACGATCTGAAGTCTCGGGAGGGGCAAAACAAGACGATTGTCGAGGCTTACGAGAAATCGGGCTACGATTCGGCTTCCGGCATCTCGCCAGATGAGTATCAAAAGGCGAAGTGGGAGTGCGACAGACTGGAAGAACTCGAAAAACTCAAGGAGGCACTCAATCAAGCCGCAGGGTACAACGGAAAGTCGCAGCTGCTCGTATATGACGTCATCGAGCATGGGCGTACTCAGGAATACAGTGAGGATCAGTATCAGCTCCATGCCGCGATTTCCGTCGGCGACGTCGACACCGCGGACAACGTCGCTGTCCACGTGGGCGGGTTGTCGTCGAACGTCAAAGACAACGTCGTGGGCTACACTGCCGAGATGGCTAACGTGGCCGCTGTCGCGGGTGGAAACACCGCCTCGGTCACGTGGTTCGGCTACGACCCGCCGCAGATGAACCTGTCTCCTCTGAACGGGATCGAGACTGTGACCCATACCGATCTCGCCGCCAAGGGAGGCAAGGCTCTGGCAGGCTTCCTCGAGGGGTTGCACGACGCGCGTCAGGGCGCCGGCGAGAGCTCGGATGTTCGGATCACCGGTTTGGGCCATTCCTATGGTTCGACGACGCTGGGCTACGGCTTGTCGCAGGTACGCGACGGCGTCGTCAACTCCGCAGTTTTCTACGCTTCTCCGGGAGTTCCGGCCGACGACGTCTCAGATTTCAATGTGCCCTCGGACAGCGTCTACGCCATGCGAAACAACAACGACATCATTGGCTACGTTCCAAACATCGGATCGGTGGATATCGCCCCGGACGCAGACATGGCGCAGATGGGCGAGCCCATCGGCATGTCTGGCGTGCAGACGATCAAGGGGAAAAACGATCCGTATGTTCTCAGCCCTTTTACGTCTCACTCGGATTACTTCGACTCTACGAACTACCAGTCGGAAGAGTCGATGAAGGACGTCCTCGGCTGCCTTCGGAAGCAGGGCCTGCCAGAAACTGAGCAGAACATTCAGGCCGAGATTTTGCGCCGCCAGCAGGCGAATGCGACAGAGCCGCAACGGACGGTGGGCGAGATAATCAATGGAAGCAAGTAACGAGGCCGCGGGAAAACGAGCAGTGCGACCGCGCCGTTCCCGCCGACGTGATCGGCGGGAACGGGCAGCAGAAGGGCCGGGGCGCGGCAGGCTGCCGCATGAATGAAACGCGGCCCGCCGCGAAGGGAAAAGCGCCCCTCGGCTGCGGCGCCGTCAGCCCTTGTAGGCGTTGTACGGCTCGTAGGGCTTGGAGGCGGAGTTCCTCTTGCCGTGCGGGACGTGGATCCTGCGCAGGCGACGTGCCAGCACGGCCTTGGCCACGCCCTTGTACTGGTCGGCCCGGTGCAGCTGGCCGGCGAAGTTGTTGCCCGACGCGCGATGCTTGAGGTCGCAGACGACTTCCTGGACGGTGAACCCCGCCACGAGCAAGTCGATCGTCATGCCGGTTTCCACGCCCCAGCCGCTCGCCAGCGGCAGCGCCGCCATGAAGGCCTCGCGAGTCATGCACCGCTGACCGGAGATCGGCTGGCGCGGCTCCCATCCCGTCGTCCGCTTGATCGCCTTGAAGGCGGCCCCGGTGACCAGGCCGAAGCCGCCCGCCCCTTCCTGGGGAGGCAGCGCGGCGACGGTGAAATCGGCTTTGCCTTCGAGCACCGGCGCAACCAGCGGCGAAGCCTCGACGGCGGTGTCGCCGAGGTCGGCGTCGAGAAAGAGCAAAAGGCGCGGCGGGCGGTCCCTCGTGTCGCGCATGGCCGCCACCTGCGCCCCGGTCTCCATTGCGGAGGCCTTGCCGCGGTTGACCGAATGCCGCACGACGGTCGCGCCGGCGTCGCGGGCCGCCTTCTGGGTGTCGTCCTCGGAGCCGTCGTCTACCACGACGACCAGGTCGACGTGCGGGATGGCGCGGGCGGCGCGGATCGTCGCGGCGATCCTGTCCTGCTCGTCCTTAGCCGGTATGACTACTGCTACGCGTTGCTCGGAGGTTGTCACACTTCTAGCCTAGCCTTCAATGTTGAGATATAAGTGCTTCGACGGTCGGATGTTCATCGCAGCGTCACTTGACGGGAAACGATACCCGCCCGCGCGCGTTTCTCTTCGGGTGTGAGCGGATCCGACGCTGCAATGGCCGCGTCGAGTTTCGGTGCGAATTCGGCCATCGGGGCGGCGAGTTCGTCGGCTTCGGCGCCTTTTGGCAGTTCCCACACCGGGATGATGAGCCCCAGCGCCCTGAAAGCGCCGACGAAACGGGAATCGTCGAAGGAAAAGTCGTCGGCCGCGCGAAGCCTCGCCAGCCCGTCGAGAACCGCGTCGCGAGGCTCGGGCCTGACCCACCTGACAAATTCGCGGCTCATGCGGCACCAGAATGCGCCGTCGACGCCGTCGACGGCCTTCATCGGAACAAGCTGGGATCGCGAATCCTCGAGCGCCTCCCTGTTCTCCGGCTTGGCGGCGTCCTCTTCCGTCATCCAGAACGATGGAATCTCGTGCAATTCGAGTTCGCCGAAGCTCGCGACGACGTCCTGCAGGCGAGGGCCGGGCTCGGGCAGGTCCGAGACCTGGAGCGCCTGGCCGTCGGGAAGCTTGATCCCGTCGATGATCCGCGCGGCGATGTCGCGCGAGGCGTCCCCGGAGCTCATGACCGTCTGCGCGGCGACCAAAAGCACGCCGTCGGCCCGGCGCAGCGCCCCCGCCATCGAGGGAAGGATCGTCGTCAGGACGACGTCGGCCGAGCCGTACTCCTCCGTCGTGGTCGCCGGAAGCGTCGCCAACGGCAGAATCTCGCGCATGGCGACGAGATCGGCCTCCGCGGGAAGGCCCTCGAAGGGGCGCTCGACGAAAGCCACGGCCTCTCTGGGCTTCTTCGGCGCGGGCGACGGTCGAGACTGCGCGGACTGCGCCGACCCGGCCGGGGCCGCTGCCCGCCTCTTGGATGCCGCTCGGCGGCTCTTCTTCGACATGCTGTCCTTTCGTCGGTGGGCGCCGCGCCCGGGGTGCGCGGCCTGGAAAACCGCGCGGGGACTCGTTCAGTCTCCGATTGTATGCGCTCGCCGCAGTTTGCGGCCGGATATGCGCCGCACGAGTCGAGTTGCGGAATTCACGCGGTGGGATGCGCGACGTCGGGAAAGCGGGCGAGGCGGGACAAGCAAGCGCGACGGGCAAATGGCCCGGCGCGCGAGCGTTGAGCGTCAAAGGCGCCGGTTCGACGCCGTCTCGGAGCGAACGGCGCGGTGCGCAATAGCGGCGCCGGACGAGCCGGGCGGCCTCATTCGTCCCAGAAATGCTCGACGTCGATGACGCCTCCGGCCTCCTCGAAGTCGCGGCGCACGGCGGCGCGGAATTCGGCGTCGTGAAGGTAGTCGAGGGCCACCGAGGCGAGGCCGTAGGCCCCGTCGGTCGCCGCGGCGTCGCCCGAGGGGGAGCCGGCGGCCGCGGCCATCTCGCGCGTGTGGAGGGCGACGTCGGAATCGGCAACCTTGATGAGCGGGTGGATGCCGGGAATGCGAACCGACACGTTGCCGAAGTCGGTGCCGGCCGCGATCGTTTCGGTCACGACTCCGGCGGGCAGAGGGTCGCGCCCGCGTTCGCGCTGGGACCTGACCCAGGCGCGGGTGAGCGGGCCGTTTGTGCGGACGGGCATCTCGTTCGTGGTCTCGGAGGTGACGATTTCCAAGCCCGTCCCGGTCATGAGGGCGGCCCCGCGCAGCACGTCCTCGACCCGCGCGACCAGGTCCTTGAGCGTCTCGGGGTATTTCGACCGCGCCAACAGGCTGATTTCGGTTCTTTCCGGGACGATGTTCGGCACGTCGCCTCCGTCGACGACAATTGCGTGGAGCCTGTCCATCGGCAGTATCTGTTGGCGCAGCAGGCCGAAGCCGGTGAGCGCGAGGGTGGCGGCGTCCAGCGCGTTGCGTCCCATGAAGGGCTGGGAGGCCGCGTGGGCGGGCACG
>NZ_DBHHEV010000014.1:13747-18359 GCF_057238965.1 Peptidiphaga sp. | reverse complement strand
CCGGTGAAGATCGCGCGTATGCGCCGCACGCCGAGCCACGTCTGGTGCGTGAGGTCGTAGGAGTAGGAGTGGGTTTGGACGGCGGCGTCGACGCCGTCGAGCATGCCGCGAACCGCAAGGACTTCCTTGGCGGTGGAGCATTCCTCGGCGGGCGTCGTCTGGAGGACTACGCGGCCCGGAACCGACCCGGGGCGTCGGCGTTCGAGCTCGTGGAGGGCGAGGAAGGCGCCGACGGAGTTGCCCGCCATGACGTTGTGCCCGCAGCCGTGTCCGATGCCCGGAAGCGCGTCGTATTCGGCGAGGATGGCGATCGCCGGGCCGGGCGAATCGGCGTTGTCCGCGTTGCCGACGGCGCCGGTGAACTCGGCGCGCAGGGCTGTCTCCATCCCGTAAACGCCCACATCGGGCTCGATGCCGTGGGCTCGCAGCAGGTCTGCGACCGTGGAGACCGCGAAGCGCTCCTCGTATCCGACCTCGGGGTTGTTGTGGACGGCGTGCGAAAGCGCGACGATCTCGCCCGCGAGCCCCTCGACGGCTGCGGCGAGGGCTTCTCGCAGCTCGGCGGGTGAGCCTTCGCCGTCGGCGAGCGAGGCCGCGGGTCCGGCTGCGGCCTTCCGCGCCTGCGTCTCTTCGGCGAAACGGCGTTGGATGGCATCGGATGGAACTGTGGGCTTCGACAAATCGCGCATGGTTCGATGGTACTCCGATGCGGGAGGGTCGGCGTCGCGAGCCCGGCGCCGCCCGCGGCCCTGAGGTCACAGGCCGAGCGTCTTGCGGACCCAATCGACGACGCCGTGGGTGTACGCCTCCCGGGCCGGCTTGGCCGACAGCGCTAGATCGTGGCGGCCTCCCGGGATTTCGAGCATTTCGACGCGTTCGGACAGCACCGGCGCCAGACGTTTCATGTCTTCGACCCCCAGCACCGCGTCGCGCACGGCGACGTCGTCACGGCTGGGAAAGCGGGGGCGGCGGGAGGAAGCGTCGGAATGGGCGACGAGCAGCGGGACGTCGATTTTCACGTCGCCCGCTGCGATGCGCGCCTGCGCGCGGCGGACGGTTCGGATGAACCCCATGCGCGCGACGGCCCGGCGGAGCGGCTTGTGGCGAGGGTCAAAGGAGAACTCGCCGCCGAAATCCGTGTGGAGCGCGCGGGCGTAGCGAAGGAAGAGCGGGCTGAAGACGAGCCGGGGGCGGCGGGCCCCGACACGGTCGATGAACCGCGTGAGCGGTCCGCGCTCGAAGGCGCCGCCGTTGTGGTCGAGCCACGGCGAGTTGAGGACGACGGCGTCGACCGTCCCGGGATTGTCCGCAGCCCACAGCGCCGCCTGAAGGCCGCCCGTCGAATGTCCGATCAAGGCGATCCTCCTGGCGCCAAGGGATCGCAGGCGCCCGATTGCCAGGCCGATCTCTTCCTCCCGCACGTAAATGTCGCGCAGATCGTCGCGGGAGGCGTTCGAGCGCACGGACCTGCCGCACCGGCGCATGTCGAGGCCCGCCAGCGGGATTCCGGCCTCGCGGAAGGCGGCGGCCTGCTCGACGTGGAAGAACGAATCGAGGAAGCCCGGCAGGTACAGGGCCGCTGCGCCGGATTTCTGTGCGAGATCGCCGGCGTCGGCCTCGTGGACGAGCACCGCGACGTCGGGGCGCCCAGGCGGGGATCCGCCGTCGTCCTCGGAAAGGGCGAAGGACGTGGCGACCCACGTCGGCCCCAGGCAGTCAGTGCGGATCGAAAGGATGTCGGAAGGGGAAGGCGGCCGCACGGATGCGGGCGCGGGAGGAATCTCAGCGGCCATGGGCGGAAGGGGGCTCGTTTGAGGCGTGCTCACCGAAGGGCGCTCAGTCGACGATGCCGTAGAGCCGGTCGCCGGCGTCGCCCAGTCCGGGGACGATGTAGCCGTTTTCGTTGAGGCGCTCGTCGAGCGCGGCCGAGACGATCGTGACGTCGGCCCGATCGCCGACGGCCTCCTCGAGGTTCCGCAGGCCCTCGGGGGCGGCCAGAAGGCACACGCAGGTGACGTCGCGCGCGCCGCGCTCCAGCAGGTAGTTGACGGCGTCGATGAGCGTGTGGCCGGTGGCGAGCATCGGGTCCACCACGTAGCACTGGCGGCCCGAAAGGTCATCTGGCAGGCGGTTGGCGTACGTGTGCGCCTCGAGCGTGGTCTCGTCGCGTTTCATTCCGAGGAAGCCGATTTCGGCGGTCGGCAGGAGCTTTGACATGCCCTCGAGCATCCCCAGGCCCGCGCGGAGGATGGGCACGAGGATGGGGCGCGGATAGGCCAGGGACAGGCCCTTCGTCGGCGCGACGGGTGTGACGATGTCGACCTCGCGGACGGCGACGTCGCGCGTGGCCTCATACGCCAGAAGGGTGACGAGCTCGTCGACGAGCTGCCTGAAGACGGGCGAGGGCGTGTTTCGATCGCGCAGAAGGGTGAGTTTGTGAGCCACCAGAGGGTGCTCGATGATCTGAGTACGCATGCGTTGACTATATCAGCGCGATCCGACATATTTGGGGCGCTTCGAGATTATTGGGGCGCTTTGAGGCGTTGCCCTCGGACGCCCGCCGAACCGCGCGTGCGGCGCAGGGCGCGCCCGGGCACAATGGGGGCGTGCATGAAATTGAGCGGGAGTGGATCGGCCGGGCAATGGAGCTGGCCGGCCGTGCGGCGCTCGCGGGCGACGTCCCCGTGGGCGCGCTTGTGGTGCGCGGGTCGGCTGTGCTCGGCGTCGGCTGGAACACGCGCGAGGCGTGCAACGATCCCGCCGGCCACGCCGAGATCGCGGCGCTGAGGGAGGCGGCGCAGGCTGCGGGGGACTGGCGGTTGGAGGGATGCGACCTGTACGTCACCCTCGAGCCGTGCACGATGTGCGCGGGGGCGATCGTCGCTTCTCGCGTGGCCAGGGTCGTGTTCGGGGCGTGGGATCCGAAGGCCGGGGCGGCCGGCAGCGTCCGCGACGTTCTGCGCGACGCGCGGCTCAACCACAGGGTCGAGGTTGTGGGCGGCGTCCGCGAAGACGAATGCTCGCGCCAGCTTCGCGCCTTCTTCGGGAGGTGACGGCGGCCGAGCCCGCATCCGCTTTCGCCTCGCCGCCTTCTTTTCCGCGCCTTCCTCATTTCCGTGCCGTCTTCACTTCCTTGCCTCCGGGTCTTCCGCGGCTGCGGTGGCGTCGATGACTCCCTGCAAAAGATCCCCGTAGACGCGGATGGCCTGCTCGCGTGTGAGGGAAGTTGCGGGCTCGAGTTCGAGCAGATACCTGCTGGTGACGAAGCCGGCGACGACGGCGATCGCCTGCGCCAGGCTTTCCTCGCGCACGATTCCATGTGGGAAGCCAAGGATGTCGGCCGCGCGGCGCCACTGCTCGACGATGACCCCGGCGTACTGGCGCGCGAGGGCGGGATTCTCCCGCGCGGATTCCACGACGAACTGCGCGACCTCCGATTCCCACAGGTCGATGAGAAAGGCCATGAGTCGGCGACCGAGTCCGCGCCTGCCCGGCGTGGTGACCTCGGTCAAGACCCGCTCGGGGTTGATGCCGATTCCGACGGACTGCGTGTAGAGCTGGACCTTCGAGTCGAAATAGTAGTGGACGAGGGCCGGATCTACGTTCGCCGTCCGGGCGACGGCGCGCAGCGACGCCGCCCGGAAGCCCCGTTCGTCGAAGACCTTCCGGGCGGCGTCGAGGATCTGCTCCCGCGTTGCGGGCGAGCCCTTGCGGCGGCCGCGAGTCACTCCGTCCTCCGCCGCAGTGTGAGCGAGGCCAAGCCGAGCGAGCCGATCGCGAATGCCGCGACAATGGCGAGGCTGGTCCAGTAATGGCCGGTGAGATCCGAGTAATCCGCCACCTCTTTCAACGCCTCGACCGCCCAGGTGAGCGGCAGCACATTCGACAGGCCTTCAAGCCATCCGGCCATCTCTTCGCGAGGCCCGAAGAGTCCGCACAAAAGCACCTGCGGCAGCACGACGATCGGCATGAACTGGACGGCCTGGAACTCGCTGCGGGAAACCGCCGACGCGAGCAGCCCGAGCGCGATTCCCAGCAGCGCCGTCGCCAGGGAGACGAGCAGCATCCACGCGATGCCGCCCCTCAACTGCATGTCCAGGCCCCAGTAGCAGACGGCCGTCAGCAGCGAGGTCTGCACGATGGCCAGCGCGCCGTAGGCCAAGGCGTACCCCCCGATGACGTCCATTTTGCGGATCGGAGCCGCCATGAGGCGTTCAAGGGTTCCGCCGGAGCGCTCGCGCACCGTGGCTACGGCTGTGAGCAGGAACATGAGGAGCAGGGGGAACATTGCGAGCAACGTCATCTCGACTTGCGAGGAGATCGGCTCTTCGCCGTCGAAAATCTGATGGACCAGCCACGCCAGAACCGACGGGACGAAGGTGACGAGGGCGAGAGTGCGCGGGTCGTGGCGCAGCTGGCGCGCCACGCGCGCGGCGATTGCGAGAGTCATTCTGCCTGCTCCTTCGCTAGGGCGAGGAAGGCGGCGTCCATGGACGACGTCGCCGTGTCTTTGAGGATGTTGTCAGCGGTCCCCGTTGCCAGGATGTCGCCTTCGCGGATGAAGACGAGGCTGTCACAGCGCTGGGCCTCGTCCATGACGTGCGAGGAGACG
>NZ_DBHHEV010000014.1:6717-13729 GCF_057238965.1 Peptidiphaga sp. | reverse complement strand
TGCCGGCGGCTGCGCGCTCGCGGATGAGGCCCCAGATTTCCTCGCGAAGCACGGGATCGAGGCCCACGGTGGGTTCGTCGAGGAGCAGCACCGGCGGGTTGCCGACCATTGTGCAGGCCAGGGATAGCCGGGAAGCCTGGCCGCCGGAGATGTCGGCGGCCAGGGCATGCGCGCGGTCCGTCAGCCGGAGCTGCGAGATGATTTCGTCTGCCGCCGACGCCGGCGCCCGCGCTATTTGAGCCCAGTGCGCGACGTTCTCGCGCACAGTGAGGTCCTTGTAAGCGGCGGAGGCGCGAGCGGCGCGGCTGCCCGCGGGACGGCCGAGAATCGTAACCGTTCCCGATTCGACCTTTTGCACGCCTGCGATCGACCGAATGAGCGTGGACTTTCCTGAACCCGACGGCCCCAACAGCCCGGTGATCGAGCCTTTCTCAAGGGAAATGCTCACTCCCTTGAGAACCCGCCGCGAACCTCGCGTGACTTTGAGATCGTCGATGACGATTGCTTCGTTCATGGCTTCAGGCTAGTGAAAGACCATGCCCCGCCTCAATGGGTGATGAATTAATTTGAAGTGTTGCTGGGACGATTATTTTGGCTGAGTAAGAGGTGTAAGTGTGCGTATTCGACGAGACCGGAGCTGAATTTCTTCTAGATGATGAAATAGTTGTCGCGACTGAGCGGACGCCGCTGTCGGCCAAGGCGTTTGGCGACGTCGGCGGGCGCCTTCAGGCGCGGTCTGCGTTTCAGCGGGCGTTCGTGTCGGTCTGCTTGCGGGACGGTTCTGCGTACGCGGGGCGCCGCGGGATGGGGAAATCTCTGGAAGTCTCGAAGGCGGGACGGCTCTGCGTACGGGGGCGCCGACGGCGTGGAGAGACCCGAAAGACGGGTACGACGTCGGCGGCGTGCGGCGAATGCGCGGCGTGACGGCTTGGCGCGTGCTTCGGTCGCGCGGACCCGGGCATTGGTTCCACAATCGACGTGCAATCCGGCGATGTGTCCCGGCCTACAGGTTGCCGAGTGGCGCTGTGCGGGGTTATGCCGCTACGATAGTCGGCGGTAGCGTGTCCGAGCGGCCGAAGGTGCAGCACTCGAAATGCTGTGTGGTTAATAGCCACCGCGGGTTCAAATCCCGCCGCTACCGCCACAATCGTTTTATGCGAACCCTGGTCATGGAGTGACCAGGGTTCGTTTGTTGTATGTGGGGGGCGGCGGGGCGGTTTCTTGGTTGTTTTTTGCTTGTTGCGGGGGATTCTTTGTCGGCTGTGTCTTGGCCTTTGCCGGGTGTGTGGGGTCTGGCCAGTGCGGTCAGTTGGGCGAAGGACGGGTTTGAGGCAGTGGCGGTGCGGGCGTTCGCGCTGGCCGCACCGGTGGGCGTCCAGCACGTTCTGGGCTTGCTGCCAGAGGGCCTGATCGACCAGCGACCGGTAGGCTTACAGGTTAGGCAATCCAGGAGGCGTAGACGCCGGGGGTGATTTCGAGGCCTGTGGGGACGGTGAGGGTGGACCCATAAACGATGGTTTCCTTGCCGATGTGTTGAATGGCAGCAGTGTGGGCGATGCTGAAGCGGGCGGAACGGGCGGCGTTGTAGAGATCGGCCCAGATGATTTCCTGATCGTCGTAGGTCAGGAGCCATGGATAGGTGGCGGTCAGGAGTTTGTCAGCCAGGGCCTGATGGTCATCGGCATTGAATGCGTGGAGGTAGAGACGTCCCCCTTGCTCGACGTAAGGCGGGTCGGCGTAGACCAGGACGTCGGTGGCGTGGGTCTCCATGGTGGTGAGGAAGTCGAGGCCGTCGAGCTGGGTGACGTGGATGCGGTGGCCGAGTGCGGCTACGTGCTTGACCCTCTCGATGAGGGCCGGCTTGTTGTAGCGGGCGTCGATCTTCCACTTGCCGGTCTGGTCGAGGCCGCCGATGGGGCGGGCGTCGAGGATGCCGGAGCGGTTGGTGCGGTTGAGGTAGAAGGTGGCGAAGCCGAGGGTGAGGTCGTCTGTCTGGCCGGCCTGGTAGATGGCTCGCTGGTGGTGCCACTGGTCGATGGTGACGGGGGTGTTGCTGATGAGCTGGTTGAAGGCGTTGGCGCCGTCGGGGGTAGTGATGGTGCGCCAGAACGCGGCGATTCCGGCGTTGATGTCGTTGATGTGGATGTGGTCGACGGTGCCGTCGGTCAGGAGGCGTAGGGCGGCGCCGGCGCCGCCGGCGTAGGGCTCGGCGTAGTGGGTTGGGGCGGGGATCTGGGAACGGATCAGGCGTGTGAAGAAGGGGGCCAGGCGGGCTTTGCCGCCTGGGTAGCGCAGGGGGGACAGGTACCTCACAGGTCAAGCCTGCCCTTTTTGGTTGCTCGTAGACACCACCCCAGTGGGTGGGTTGCCGAGTCCGGTGTTGATGGCGTTGAGCAGGGGCGTGAACAAGGCGTTTGCTCGCTTGGCCATCTCGGGTGCGGCGGTGAACTCATAAGAGTGTACGCAGTTGTGGAGGTCTCGGACGAAGTGTCCGTTGGCAGTATCTGTGCGTACTGCTGCCCATGTTCCAGTTAGGTCTGGGCGGGTGGGCTTCTTGGAGTCCAGGAGGGGGTCAAGGTGACGCATGACGGCGGCAAGCTTGTCGGTGAGCTGCTTGCCTTTCGGCTCGAGGCTCTGGTGGTCGATGAGCGCGTCGACGGCGGCCTCAACCATAACTCGCGCCATGACCGACGCCGTCTCCGGGGATACGGCGATCTCCAGTTGTCTGCATTCCTTGAGCATGTTCCTGAGTCGGTCGGGCATGTGGGTGCGCTGTACACCGTGGTAGAGGTGGGTCTCACTCTTGCGAGGCTTGGGTTGGCGGGTTCGGGAGCCGTCTTCCGAGCGGGTCTTCTTCTGCTCGGTAGTGGCTCCTGAGGCAAGTATGTCTGCGGCTCCGGTTCCTGCGGTGGAGGAGGACGCGCTGGAAGGGCCAGGCGCCTGCTCGGTGTCTCCGGCATCCTGGGCTGGCCTGGTTGTACCGGCGCTGGTCAGGGCGGTGGGGGTGACGTCGGTGTCGCCGATGGTGTCCTTCCACACGTCAGCCAGTTTCCTGGCGGCCGAGTCTCGGCTGTTGAGGGTGCGGGAGGAGATGACGAGGATGTCAGCTGCGCCTGGTGCATTGGGGTCCTTGGGCTGGGACGTGAGCATCCCGGTAATGAGTTCGTGGATAAACGGCTTGATCTTCTCGGTGTCGACGTCGACGCTGAGGGTGTACTGCTCGCGTCGGGCTTGGTCGATGAGGTCGACCAGTGCGCGATCGTGCCGGTAAGTCTCTTCCAGCCAGTACCAGAACTCGTTCCACTCCACCGGGCTGCTGCCGCTGTCGACTTGGTCGAGGTAGACCATCTCTGGACCCCATGCCGCGGTGCCTTCGCCGCTGCCGGCGCCGTGGTGCTTGAGGTGGATCCAGTAGCGGGCGTCGGCGCGGTGCTTGAATTCTACGCAGCTGGGGTTCAGGTAGGAGCCAGTGATGCGGACTCCTTGTTTGATGCGCTCGAAGGTCGCAGTTGTCTCCGGGTCGGGGGCCTTGCGGGGGTTGTCGAGGAGCCGGCAGGCGACGAGGCGGCGGTTGCCTTCCAAGACGACGTACTTGCCGTCCTCGTGGAGGATCGCCCACGACTCAGTGGGGTTGAGTCCGTGCTCGGCGATGCTTTTGGCCAGGCTGACGATTTTGGATCTGAATTCCTTCAGCAGTCTGCCCATGGCCTCGTCCTCGGTGTCTACGGCGGGTCGGCCGAGGCGAGGGTTTCGTAGATCGAGGTGGAGGCGTTTGATGGATCGGTTCTTGTGCCCGATTGTGACCACGATGGGAGCCTTTCCGACATAGAGGTAAGCGATGGGAAGGTCTTGCTTAGCAGTAAGGATATCGCGGTTCAGGCGGTGGCGAGGTCGACCAACGGCGTCGCGGATCACGACGTTGACGGTGGTTCCGTGTTTCTCAACGAAGGTGTTGAGCGAGGGAGCGTTGCTGCGCTCGAGCAGGTGAGCCCGACGGCTTGGGGTGCACCCGCTGTCTCTGAGGTGCTGTCTGTATCTCGAAAGTCCAAGCGGACCGCCTGCGCATTGAATGAGCTTGGAACCTTCAGAGCGTTTCAAGATCGTCGATTTACGCGCCGCCGCCGACCGGTGGGAAAACAAACCGGTGCCGAAGAGGAGGAAAATACAAAAGGTTAAACATCTGTCTTCAACCCACTTTGTTACCATATCAGACTTAAATGCCTTGCGCCCTCTCTTCGAAGTTGAATAATGATGTTCCGAATGAAGCTCTTTCTCGAAAAGTCAGAAGTGATAAATAAGCCTCCTGGGATATAGAAAACTAGCTAAGGAAATTGCTTTAGCGAAACAGACATGTTTATGCGTCGTCGAAGACGGCCACGCGGTCAATGGGTGTGAAAGGCCCCGTTTTTTCCTTAGTGTCTGTTTGTTTCGGCAATAAAGGCATACAATAGACGCTATTAGACTAAGACATTCTATCTCAAGGGAGTGTGTGTAATGGCCGATGTTAAAGTCGACTTGGATTCTCTAGGCTATCTTTCGGGAAGCTATAGAGGACTTTCCGATACGGTGTCGAGTGCGAAAACCTATCAGAGTGCCCACATCAACCTCAATGCCAGTGGACAGGTTTCGGGTGTGTCCACTGCTGTCCTGGGTCAAGCGAAAAAGATCGAAGACGCTCTGACCACGTGGATAAGCGATACCGAGAAGGCGACGTCCGGAGCTGCGGACTGCGTTGACGGCTGTGTCCGCAGTTATCAAGAGAACGAGCGTGTTTCGGCCGAGCTGTTCGACGGACACTACACGCCAGCAGATGTCGCATCGGCTCGATCCGGAGCCTCGTCGACGGCTCCCGGCAAGCTGACTGCGCCGGCGGCCCAAACGACTTTCGCGACGGTGTTCAACGCTTTGGGCATGGTCGGAAACTCAGTTTCCCCATCGTATTGGTTAGGCGCGGCGGCCGACGCCGTTCTGGACCTCATTCTAGGTCAAGGCGAGCACGACCCTTTTGCCGCCATAGGCAACACAATCGCGGGAGACTGGGAAACGTTCTCGGTCGCTTCGGACGCCTTGTCAAAGATGTCGGATTACTTCAAGGAGCTTGGCGCTGAGACAAAGAACTACTGGGGTAATGTGGATCCCGACTGGGACGGAGGCGCTTCTGACGCCGCCAGCGAAGCTTTAGGGAAGATGGGAACGTCTTTCGGCGATGCTTCTAGTCGTTTAAAAAAGATTTCAAATTCGTACCACGCCGTAGCGGTCGGTGTGTACAACACTGCGGACGCTTTGGCGGGGAGTCTGCGACTTGTTGCGGATATGGGGATCGCTGCCATCGCCTCTGCCGCTGCTGGCACAGCGACGTTTGCCACGGTAGTGGGCCCCATCGTGGGGTACGTGGCGGCGGGTGCCGCCGTAATCAGGATGCTTAGTGCGATACGACAGCTTTTCGATATTCTCGGGAAGGTCTGGACGTGCGTAGAGGCATTTACGGGCGTATGCAGTATGACCCTCGGTCTGGTTCATGGATCGGGCGGCCCTTTGACCATCTACAACCCCAATTTCTCAGAGCAATAGGATGATGTTGCGATGACAAATCAAGATGATCTCAAACCCGTCCTCCCGTCGATCCCGGCAGGATCGCCTATGGACGACGCGCTTCGTGGTTCGCTCAGGAAGATGAAGAATGACGCTGATCCGCAGATCAGAAGGCTCATCGACGACATTCTTGCCGGTAAGCGAACAATGCGCGACCTGGCGGCAACGGAGTGGTTTGGAAGGCGAGTCCGCGAGGCTCGTCCGAATCTCGAGGCGATTCGGAAAGAAGTCGAGAAGCTTGAGAAGGAACCGGGCGCGGCCGACAGGATTATGGAAAAACCCGAATGAAGGCTGCTGGGAGCGGCGCAAGGGACGCGAGGCCTCAGGACGACGACGGACGTAAGAGCCGTGGGGTATCCGAAACAGAGGATTCGGGAGCCGTTCCGTCGTCCGGAAGAACCGGCCGTCCTCGCTTGGCCTTGTCCGTTGTCGCCGTCATAGTCGGCATTCCCGGATTCGTGGCGGCGGGCGCCGGATTTCCCAACGTCAAAGCCGTTGCCTTCGGGGCGACGTCGCTCATTGTCGCTTCCGTCATAGGCTGCTTTGCCCTGGTGTGGAAGGCGAATCGACGTGACGCCATCATGTCGGCGACGTTGCTGGCAGGAGCCCTCGGGCTCGCTTTCATTGCCGTTTACGCTGTCTTTCACTATCAGGAGATACACGAGATCTCGATTCGCGGCGATTCGAGTCCCAGTGCCCGCAGGCAGGCCCTTGCTCTCATATGCGGCCCCGCCATAGCCGGCCTGTGGTTCCTCCTTCTCGGCTTGGGGGCTATGCGGAAGGCGCGAAAAAAGAGCGGCGGAGACAAAAAAGAGCCTGAGGCGAGAGAGCGCCAGAGGCAAGAACAGGGGGCTGAGGAGAACAGCCGACAAAGCTAGGACCGTGCTGGCGGCAAACAAACCTGGCCCGGGCGTTGCTTTCCTAGACCCGGCCTAGGCCCGCGGGACTCGGCTTAGTCCGCCGTCGCCCCGCCCGCTGCTCCGCACATTCCTGACGCTCTTTTGCAGGGTCGTTCCCTCGGCGAATGCCGCCGCAGGGGCATCCCGCTCTCGGCCCGCGGGTCGCTCGGGGAAGCACTGGCTCGCCATCTCGCTGGCACTGCCGTTCCCTCAAGCTCACGGATCCGCTCGGGGCCCGGCATCCTGTCCTTCAGGCCCTCTGAGCTCGCTCGTCCCTCAGACCTTATTCGCGTCTTCTTCCTGCAAAGTGGGTTCTTTCCCCTGTGGGCGGTCGTCCCGTTGCGCGCCTTCTTGCTGTTGCGCGCGGTCCTCCCGTTGCGCGCGTTCTTCCTTCCGCGCGCTTTCTTGCCGTTGCGCGCGTTCTTGCCGCAGCGCCTCGCGTTCGATCCTGCGCTGCGCGGCTGCGGCTTCGCGCTCCGCCTTGGGCATCCAGTAGGCCGGACGGCCGGGTGTGAACCACC
>NZ_DBHHEV010000014.1:0-6707 GCF_057238965.1 Peptidiphaga sp. | reverse complement strand
AGCAGCTCGATCGCGACGGCGCCGCATCCGCCCGCAGCCGCGGCAAGGGCCATGACCCCGAGATTCGACGAGTCGAGCATGAAAGTCTTCTGGAGGGCGGAAACGCTGAAAATGAGGCCGTACCCAGCGAGCGGCAAGACGATCAGGGCGATCTTCCACCATTCGTAGGGGCGAGCGACGATCGCCAAAACCCATGTCGAGGAGACGATGAGGGCCAAAAGCGCCGCCGTGGATGCCTGGGCCTGCGTCGCCGAGCGCAATGCGATCGTGTAGGTGACAAAGGAAGGGATCGCGACCAGCGCGCCGGCGGGGAAGCCGAAGCCGAGCACCCGTCGCACAAAGCCTGGCCGGGCGCGCTCGTTGTTGGGCGGCAGGGACAGGATGAAGGCCGGGACGCCGATGGTGAACCAGCCCGTGATCGTGACGTGGATCGGCTGGAAGGGGGCTTTGACCGCGAAGATCACCGTCAGCATGGCGATGATGGCCGAATAGATCGTCTTCGTCAGGAAGAGATTCGCCACGCGCTCGATGTTGCCGAGCACCCGCCGGCCCTCGCGAACGACGTAGGGGAGCGTCGCGAACTTGTCATCGAGCAGAACAATCTTCGCGACCGAACGGGTTGCCGCGGTGCCCGATCCCATCGCGACCCCGAGGTCGGCGTCCTTGAGGGCGAGGACGTCGTTGACGCCGTCGCCCGTCATCGCCACTGTGTGCCCGGCGCTCTGAAGCGCTGAAACCATCGCGCGCTTCTGCTGGGGCGTCACCCGTCCGAAGACTTGGCGCTCGTTGACGACTTTGTTGAAATCGGCCTCGAGGATCGTTCGCGCGTCGACGGGCTGGCCGGAGTCCATGCCCAGGGAGCGGGTGACTGCGCCCACCGAGTCGGCGTTGTCGCCGGAGATGACCTTCACCTGAACGCCCTGGCTGTGGAAAAACTCCAAGGTGTCGGCGGCGTCCGGGCGGACTTTCTGTTCGAGGATGACGAGGGCCAAGGGATCGACCTGTCCGGGGGCGTCGTGGGCCGTCACGTTCGTCTGGGCGTAGCCCAAAAGCAGCACCCGCAGGCCGGTCGAAGCAATCTCCTGGGCGCGTGCGACGTCGGGGGCGAGAATGTCCGGCGCCCCGAGCACGACGTTGCGGGCGGCAGAGCCTTCTCCCGCCGCAAAACTGATCCCCGACCATTTCTTCGCGCTCGTGAACGGCTGGCGTTCGGAAACCTCCCAGGCGGCCTGGGGGCTGCCGACGCCCTCGATGATCGCCGTCATGGAGGAGTTGGGCGAGTCGTCCGCCGCGCCGAGCTGCCGAAGGGCCTCCAAAGCCTCGTCTTGCGAATGCGAGCCGATCGCCTCCACCCCGCCGAACGCCATGGCGTTTTCCGTCAGAGTGCCGGTTTTGTCCGCGCACACGACGTCGACCCTCGCCAGGCCCTCGATGGCCGGAAGCTCGTTGACCAGGCATTTGCGCATGCCCAGCCGCACGACGCCGAGGGCGAAGGCAACCGACGTCGTGAGAATGAGGCCCTCGGGGATCATGGGGACGAGAGCGCCCGTGACCTTGATGACCACCTGGCGCCAATCGTTCTGTTCGATGCGCGTTTGGCTGATGACCGTCAGAATCCCCAGAGGGACGAGGACCCACGTGATTGCCTTGAGGATCTTGTCGATGCCCGACTGCAGCTCGGAATGCACGAGGGAGAACTTGGCCGCCTCGGCGGTGAGCTTGGCCGCGTAGGAGTCGGCGCCGACCTTCGTCGCGCGGTAGGCGCCGGTTCCCGACGCCACGAAAGAGCCGGACATGATTTCGTCGCCCGGCTTCTTGGCGATGGGGTCGGATTCACCGGTCAGCAGCGATTCGTCGACCTCAAGATAGGCGGATTCGACCACGGCGCCGTCGACCACGATCTGCTCGCCCGGGCCCACGACGACGACGTCGTCCTCCACGACCTCGTCGCGCTCGATCTGGGTCTCTTTCCCGCTTCGGCGGACCGTGGGATGGGCCTCGCCGACGACGGCAAGCGAATCGAGCGTGCGCTTGGCCCGCAGCTCCTGGACGATGCCGACGGCGGAGTTGGCGATGATGAGGAGGCCGAACGCGCCGTTCACCCACGAGCCGGTGGTCATGACCAGCACGAAGAGCACTCCCAGCAAGGCGTTGACGCGCGTGAAGACGTTGGCGCGGACGATGTCGAGGGCGGAGCGGCCCGACCGAGGGGGAAGCGTGTTGACCTTGCCCTGTTGAATGCGCTGGGCGACTTCGCTGCCGGTGAGGCCTTGCACGCCCGGGGGTTCCTTCACATCGGTGAGGCTCTGTGCACTAGTCATGGCGACAAGCCTACCAATGCGGGCCGACGGTTTATCTTCCGGGCGGATGCAAGCGGGGAAACGTCCCCCCCCGCTCGCCGGGGCCAGCCGCCTGCGGTTGAGGGCGACGGCGATGAGGAGGCGGACGTCCCCCGCTCGCCGGGGCCAGCCTTCCGCGCCGAGGCTGAGGATCCCGTCCTCGAGTCCCCCCCCGCTCGCCGGGGCCAGCAGGGGAGTCGCCGGGCCTCCGCGTATTCGGCGTTCCCCGCTCACCGGCGCCGAGCGCTCTAAAACGCGGACCGCGGCGCGGCCCGGCGGCGAACCGAAAGTCCGCCTGCGAGTCCGGCTCCCGGCCTGGCGGCTATCTGCGAGCGGTGTCCGTGCGCATGCGGCGAACCGAGACGATCCCGAATATGACGGTCCATGCGGCGACGCCCGCGGCCCACGTCCATTCGAACGTGCCCTGCAGCAGCGGCCACCGGGCGATCATAGTTATCCCGTACAGCGGCGTGAAGGGCGCGACGTCGCGGAAGAAAGACGGCATGGAGTCCAGGGGGATGAAGTTGTCTCCGAAAAAGGCCAAGATGGCGAAGCCTCCCAGGATCACCCCGTATGCGCCGTCGCTGCGCAGAAGGTAGCCGACCATGATGCCCATCGCGGCCGTCGAAAGCGACCCAAGCAAGGTCAGGATTGGGGAGAGCGCCCACATCCTCGTCGGGCCCTCCGCGGTGGTCGCGCACCCGACGGCCAAAACGGCCAGGATGCTGAAAAGCGCCGAGGTTATGGACAAAAGGAGCTTGTTGACGAAGTTCGTGACGGGCTCGACGGGCGTCAGGGCGAGCTGGCGCGTCCAGCCTTGGGCACGCTCGACCCCCACCTGCGCGCCGATCGTCGCCGAGGCCATTCCTGCGCCGTAGACGCACATGCCGATCATGGCCTTGGCCGCATAGTTGCCGTCCCCGGCGGGATTGTCCGAATACGCCTGGAAGGCGCCGAACATGAAAAAGAGCATGATCGGCAGGAACATCGTGAAGACGAGGATCGGAATATAGAAGACGGTGGTGCTCAGCTGCCGCCTGTAAAGAGACCAAAGGGCTTTGAGTTGCATGTTCATTCTCCCGTGAGCTCCTCGAAGGCCTCTTCGAGCGAGACGTCGGCGACGGATATTCCGATGATCTCCGGAAGGTCGAGCATCGCCCGGTTGAGAGCGAGGACGTCGGGTCCGGTCACGGAGACGCTGGTCTCCTCGAGCCTGCCCCCGATTGACGCCTGAGCCGCTTTCGCCGCCTCCTTCGTCGCGAATCTGCCCGTGACGGTCTGCGCCCCGAAGCTTCCGCGTATCTCGTTGGTGGGCCCGTCGGCCACGATCTTGCCGCGGTTCATGATGACGGTCCGTTCGGCGTACATCTCGGCCTCGGCCAAGTAATGCGTGGCGAAGACGATCGTCTTGCCGCGCTCGGCCTCGGCGTGCATCGAGTCCCAAAATCGGCGTCGGGCGGTCACGTCCATTCCCGTGGTCGGCTCGTCCAGGACGATCAGGCTCGGGTCGGGCAGACGCGCCAAGGCCAGGCGCACGCGCTGCTGCTCGCCTCCCGAGCACTTGCGCACGCGCCGCTTTGCGATCTCGGTCAGATTCGTCCTGTCCATGACCTCGCGCCAGGGAAGCGGTTTGGGGAAGGCGTCGGCCACCATGCGAACAAGGTTTTCGACCGTGTGGTCGAGGAGGAGGCCGCCCGTTTGGAGCACCGCGGAAACCTTGCTTGCCTTTATCGCGCGGCGGGGCGCGGTTCCGAAAAGGGCCACGTCGCCCGACGTCGGCTTCGACAGGCCGAGGGCTATGTCCAGAGTCGTCGTCTTGCCCGCCCCATTGGGGCCGAGAAAGGCGACGACCTCGCCCGGGGATATCGAGAGGGACACGCCGCGAACGGCTTCGACGTCGCCGAAAGCCTTGACGAGATTCTCGATGGACAGAGTAGGAACGCTCACAACTTACTATTTAACCCTCGCCCGGCGGGCGCCGCAACTGGTTTTCTAGCTGAATTTCGGAGAATTTTCATGTTCCGCAGCCGTTTGCCAGCCGGCCTTCGCCTCGGCCCGCGAGCCTTTGTCTCGGACCGCCGGCCTTCGCCGCGCCCGGAGGCCTTTGTCTCGGACCGGAGGCCTTCGCCGCCCGGTCACAGCCAGCCGTTGTCGCGGGCGATCATCACCGCCTCCGCGCGCGTGCGAGCCCCGGTCTTGTGGATCGCTGAGGAGAGATAGTTGCGCACGGTCCCTTGGGAGAGGAAAAGCGAACGGGCGACGTCGGCGGTGGTCCCTCCGTCGGACGTCGCCCGAAGGACGTCCTGTTCGCGCTCGGTCAGCGGGTTGCTGGAAGCGGCCAAGGACTCGGCCGCGAGGTCCGGGTCGACGACGCGCTGACCCGCCATCACCTTGCGCACGGCCGACGCGAGCGAGTCGGAAGGCGCGTCCTTGACCACGAAGCCGCTGGCGCCGGCCTCCATCGCGCGGCGCAGGTAGCCGGGCCGCCCGAAGGTCGTGACCATGAGGATCTTGACGTCCGGGTGCTCCTTGCGGATGCGGGACGCCGCGGCGATCCCGTCCATGACGGGCATCTCGACGTCGGCCAGGACGACGTCGACGTCGCCGCATGCAACCGCCTCGATCGCCTCGCGTCCATTGCCGGCCTGCGCGACGACCTCGATGTCCTCTTCGAGATCGAGCATCATGGCGATGGCGCCGCGAACCAGAGCTTGGTCGTCCGCCACGACTATCCGTATCGTCATGCCTCCAGTCTATTGGCTCGCGATCGGCTCTTCCCCCGGCCGGATGCGTGGCAAACTCCCCGGCGTCAAGGCTCCCCGGCGGCGTCAAGGCTCCCCGGCGTCGAATCTCGCCTCCACGGCCCATCCCCGTTTGAGCCGTCCGTAGGAGAGGACGCCTCCGGCCTCCCTCACCCTCTGGTCAAGGCCTGCGAGCCCGCTCGCAGGCGCCTTCACCGCGGGTTTCGACGCGTCGTCGGGGAGACGGACGCCGTCGTCCTCGATTCTCACCCCCGAAGCCCGCGTGGCGATGACGCACCGGGTGGCCGCCGCGTGATGGACGACGTTGGCCACCGCCTCCCGAACGACGTGGGCGAGGACGCGCTCGGCCTGCTCGCCCACCTCGATCGGCTCGCCGCGGATCACGGGCGTGATTCCCGCTGCGCAGAGAAGCTCGCGCGCCGCCAAGATCTCCTCGTCGGGGCGCAGCCTCCTCGCGTCGCGAACGACGGCCCGCACGTCGGCCAAGGCCTGATGCGCCAGGGCCGCCGCCTGCAACAGCTCGCCGCGCGTGCGCTCGCGCTGATCCGGCATGTCCAAAAGGCGCGCCGAAAGCTGCGTCTTCAACGCGATGGCCGTGAGCGTCTGCCCGAGGATGTCGTGCAGATCCGATCCGATGCGCTCGCGTTCGGCTTTCTGAGTCAGCTGCTCAATCTTCTTGTTCTTGATCTCGAGTTCCTTCTGGAAGGCGATGGTGCCTCCGACGGCGTAGAACGTGATCGTCAGAACGCACAGAAGGGCGAAGGACGTGACTCCTTCTTGCAGGCTCGTCTTGCCGAGGCGGACGAGCAAAGTCGTCTGCAACGCGGCGAAAGCGAGCAATCCCGCGAGGGACAGGGCCCTCGCCCGCCCCGACGTCGTGTAGGCGATGACGGAAGAGACGAAGATGAGCAGCTGAACGTTCCCGCCGTCGGCGAAGAAGGCCGCCATGGTCTCCAGCGCGATCAAGGCCGCAATCGTGCCCAAAAGGCCCGGAGAGAATCCGCGCTCCGACGTTGGAATGCTGGGATAGACCAACCACACTCGAAAATAGACGATGTCGAAGGTTACTACCAGCGTTAAGAACAGATATTTTTTGACGCCGTTTTCCGCAAGCAGCCCATGAACGATTGGAATGAGGGTGAAAAGCAGCCACACGTTCGCATACACCATCGTCAAGCCCTTCGGATGGGTTCGCGCCCAGTCCGCGAACTTTTTCCTTGGGGGTTTCGCATTGTTCGCCGACAGCGCATCACGGGGTTCGTTCGAGCTTCGGGGCGCGTCGGCCGCCGTTTCGCCTTCGGTTGGGCCGACGCCCCTGTCTGTCGGAGCGTCGCCGATTGCGTGTGCGTCGGCTTTGCGCTTGCCGTCGACCTCTTGGACCTCCATCAGTCCCCCTTCCGGGCGTCGTTTTCGTTCTTGCCGCCGCGGCGCGGCGGCGAAAGGCCCGCCCCGCCTCGTGCGGGCGCATCCGAGTTCTTGCGGCGCTGTTCCGCTCCGACAACACTACCCGCCGCCGGCTCGCCCGTCGGCCTCGAGGCGAGGCGAGCCCCGGCTGTCCTCCGCGCAGGGCCCGCTTGCGGGGGGCGCAAGCGTTCGTCTGTCGGGG